>JANXLP010000749.1 GCA_025355125.1 Opitutaceae bacterium
TCGGCATCCCGTCGATAAATTTGGAAACCACCGGCGCCACCTCGCGCCCGAGCACGCTCTCGTAAGGCCCGGTCATCCCGACATCGCAGATAAACGCCGTGCCTTTCGGCAACACGCGTGCGTCCGCCGTCGGCACATGCGTGTGCGTGCCCAGCACCGCCGTCACGCGCCCATCGAGATACCAGCCGAGCGCGATCTTCTCACTCGTGGCCTCGGCGTGAATCTCGACGATGATCGCATCCGCCTGCGCCTTGAGTTGCTCGATCATCCGATCCGCGCACAGAAATGGGCAGTCCGCCTTCAGCCCCATAAACGTGCGCCCGAGCACCGTGAAAACCGCCACGCGAAACCCCCGTTTTTCAATGATCACATGATCCCAACCGGGATTTGATTTCGGCAGATTCGCCGGCCGGCACACCCGATCCATCTCGATGATCTCCGTCTCCCAGCCGCGCTGATCCCACACGTGATCGCCGAGCGTGATCGCATCCACGCCGCTCTCCAAAATCGACTTCGCGAGCTTCTCCGTGATGCCCGCGCCCGCCGCCACGTTCTCCGCATTCGCGATCACGAAATCCAGCCCCAGCTCCTGCCGCAAACGCGGCACTCGCTCCATGACCATATCCCGTCCCGGCCGGCCCACGATGTCGCCGATGAAAAGCAATTTTAGCACCCGGCCAAAGTGTTGGGCGCACTTTCGGAGACAAAGCTTAAAATAGATTACGGCGCACCTCGCCTGGGGACATGGCACCCATTCTCGCCCGCCGATTTCGCAAATGTGGTTGTAGCCCACCGCGACAGGTTCATCGGCGAGCCTCCACATTTCTCGGGATAATTTTTTCCCTTTAACCGCCCGCCACTTAAACGAAGCTCACTGATCTCGGCACGCGGCGAGCACCACCGCAGAAGCTTTCAAGGTTAGGATTCATCCCGCACTCCCCACCCCCGGCAGCCATTCCTCACCATGACCACGCGCACCGTCTTCCTCGCCGCGACCCTTGTCGTCGCGCCCCTCGCCGCCTTCGCAGCCTCGTCCCCTCTGGCTGAAGTCGTTTCCCTGCCTGAGTTCAAGGTCTATGATACCCGCGCCCTGCCTCCTCCCGAAACGTGGGACTACGTCAAGGTCGGCAACTTCGAGATCCTCTCCAACGCCTCCCCCCGCGTCACCCGGCAGTTCGTCCGCGACCTCACCGAATTCCAAATCGTCCTGGGCATCGTCTCCCCCGTCATGCGGATCAAATCCGAGTTGCCCGTCACGGTTCTCCTTTGCGCCAAAGGCGACCAATTCCAGCGCTTCGTCTCAAAACCCACCATGCGCTCCATGCGCGGCATCGCCGCGAGTCTCGTGCGCGATTCCGAAATCGCTTCGATCATCGTGGACTACGAATCGCTCGGCGGCACGGACGACACCCCCTTCTTCGATTTCGGCGGTCGCGCCGCCAGCGCCCGCGCCCAGTCGCTCGACTGGGGTTCGTCGCGCGAAGTTCACGCCAGCGAGGAGTTCATCCGGCAATACATCCACCTCTCGCTGAGCCAGCTCAACCCCCGCCCCGCCCCGTGGCTGGCCGAGGGCATCGCCAATATCTACAGCAACATCGACTATAACAATAAGTGGATCGAGATCGGCCTGCCGAAGGCCTTTGGAAATAATTACTACGTCACCGCACCGGCCAGCGCTCAGCTCCCCACCGCCGCCGTATCGTTCGCGACGACTGGCTACACGTCCGGCGATGGCCTCACGAGCTCGTATTTTGGCGGGACCGCCGCCTCCTTTGGCGGCACCTACAACTACCAACCCACCGTCGCGCTCCTGCCGATGGAAAAGCTCTTCAACGTGGGCTACGAATCACCGATCATCGCCGGCCGGCCCGGCGGCGAAGACTACCGGCGCAACGGCTGGAAATACCAGGCCACCGCCTTCGTCCACATGTGCGTTTACGGGGAAGGCGTCAAATACCGCAAAGCCTTCCTCAAGTTCGCCGCGCACGCCGCGCTGCAGCCGCCGACGGAGGAATTTTTCAAGGAATGCTTCGGCTTCGGTTATGAGGAAATGGCGTTTCGCATCCGTGCCTACACCGATTTCACCCACTACGTCGGCACCGTTTACAAGGCCACCAACGGCGGCATTTTGCTCCCCCGCGACCCCGTCGAAATCCGCCGCGCCACCGCCGCCGAGGTCGGCCGCATCAAGGGCGAGGCCTTTCGACTTTCCGGCCAGGACGAGGCCGCCCGGAGCGAGTTCGTCGTGGCTTACCTGCGCGGCGAACGCGATCCGCAGCTCCTCGCCTCCCTCGGCCTCATGGCCCGCCAGCGCCATGACGACGCCCGCGCCCGCACCTACCTCGAAGCCGTCGCCGCCACCACACCCACCGTGCCCCGCCCCCGCGCCTACCTCGAACTCGCCCGCCTCCGCTCCTCCGAAATCACGGCAAAATCCGGCGCACGTTCGCTGGACGGTCCGCAGATCGCCCAAGTCCTCAATCCCCTCTTCACCGCCCAGCGCCTGCCCCAGCAACTCCTCCCCGTCTATCTCGAAATCGCCGGCGTGTGGGAGCGCAGCGCCGTCACCCCCTTGCGCGAAAATCTCGCCGCCCTCGAATACGGCGCCCGTCTCTTCCCTCAAAGCGGGGAACTCATTCTGCGCACCGCCGCTCTCCTCGTGAAATACGGTTACAAGGCCGACGCCGATGTCCTCATCCAGCGAAGCCTCGACTCCACCCGCGACCCGGAGTTGAAAACGAAACTCCAACGACTCCGCGAGCAGATCATCCCCAGCCCCACTGCGCGCCTCCAGGGTCTCACGTGATTGATTTTTTAAAAAGGTGAGGAGCAGGGGCTACGCTTTGGGCTAAACATTTGGGGTGAGGTGGGGCGCAGTAGGATGGGACGAAGCAGCCAAAACCGAACGACCCGACGCGGGAAAACGAAACGACGGACCGCGGCGCAGCCGCAACCGTGCGCGTGGCCACCGCCGCGGAAGTCGCGTGGTTCGACGCGCAGTTGGCGACGAGCCACTACCTCGGGGCCGGGCGGTCCGTCGGGGATTACCTGCGGCAGATCGTGACCGTGCGCGGCCGGGTGGCCGCGTTGCTGGCGTGGGGTCCGGCGTGCTACGCGCTGAAGGATCGGGACCGCTGGATCGGTTGGAGCGCCAACCAACGGATGGAGCGGCTGAAGCTGGTCGTGCAAAACCGCCGGTTCCTCGTGTTGGGTGAAAAGGGCGCGACGCCGAACCTCGCCTCTCAGGCGATGGGCGCGGCCTTGCGGGCGCTGCCCGCGCAGTGGCAGGAAAACTTCGGCTACCGTCCGCTGCTCGCCGAGAGCTTCACCGATCCGGAGGCGTATGCGGGCACGTGTTACAAAGCGAGCAACTGGGAGCCGGTGGGCTTCAGCGCCGGCTACACCCGGCACCGCGCCGATTTTTATGGGCCCAACGAGCGGCCCAAGCGGTTGTGGCTGCGCGCGCTCGACGCCCAGGCGCGCCGGCACTTGGGCGCCGTCGCGGTGCCCACCGATTGCGCGGGCGGGGTCATCGCCCCGCCGAGCGGCGTGTTGCCCGTGAGTCGGCCCCAGATGCTCTCGCTGGAGGAAGTCTTCCGCCAGGCCCCCGACCCGCGGGCCAAGAACGCGCGGTTCCGCATCGGCCCGGTCCTCACCCTGATCGCGATGGCGCTGCTCGCCGGTCGCCGCGACATCGCCGAGATTGCGCGCTTCGCCTCGACGCTCAGCCCGACCCAACGCCATCAACTCGGCCTGCCCCGCAAGCGGGGCACGCAGGCGTTCTATCAGGTCCCCGGTTACGCGGTGTTTTATCAAGTGCTCACCCGGCTCGACCCCGCGGCCTTTGCCGCCCTGCTCGGCGGGTGGCTGCAAACCCGCGCGGGCACGCTGCCCCAGGCCCTCGCCTTGGACGGCAAGATGATCCGCGACCACCTCGGACTGCTCACCCTCGCCCAGCATGAGGACGGCGCGCCGCAGGCCGTCGCGATCTACGACCAGAAGGAAGGCACGGAGCGTTGCGAACCATCCGCCGCGACGGCGCTTTTGACCGGCCGATCCGCTTTGGATGACAAGATCGTCACCGCCGATGCGCTGCACTGCCAGAAGACGACCGCCCGGATCATCGCCGAAAAAGGCGGCGATTACCTGCTCCAAATCAAAGGCAACCCGCCCAAGCTGCTGGCGCAGGCCGAGGCGCTCAACGCCCAGGCGTCCACGTCCCTTTTTTTCTCACCGATCCCGGCCACGGCCGCGTCCTCACCCGAGGCGTCCACGCCTTCGCGATCGAACCCCTCGCCGCTGACTTCCCCTACGCCCGCGCCGTGATCGTGGTGCGCTGCACCCGCACCGCCGTCACCACCGACGAAGTCCGTTACTGCCTCTCCAGCGCCGAGCCCACCGCGCACCCTCCGACCCAATGGCTCGCGCTCATCCAAGGCCACTGGGCCGGCGTCGAAATCCGCAACCACTGGCGCCGCGACGCCATCTGGGGCGAAGACCGCTCCCGCACGCGCAACCCCAACGCCCTCGCCAATCTCGCCCTCCTGCGCAGCGCCCTTCTCGCCCTCCTGCCCGATCACTTCCCCGACCTCTCGCTCCCGCAAATCAAGGAGCGCCTTCATTCCCACCCCTCCGCTTGTCACCGCCTGCTCCGGAAAAAAATGACGTCAAAACAAAAGACCCTGGCTTAGTTTAGCGCCCTGCCGAGGGTGAAGTGTGCGGCGGCGCCGGTGTTGCGGCGCGGTCAAAGCGGAACAGTTCCGCGTCGCGACTGCGACCCTCACACACGAGGTCGCGGATGATCTCGGCGGCGATGACGCTGAAGGTGATTCCGTTCCCGCCGTAGCCGAGGGCGAACGTGGCGTGCGGCACACGGGGATGCGCGCCGATGTAGGGCAGGCCGTCGGGCGTCTCGGCGAAGGTGCCGCCCCACGAAAACGCGACCTCGCACGGAGCCTCCGGCAAGAGCTGGCGGAAACGGCGGGCGAGCAGCGCGGTCTTGCGCGTAAGCAGCGCATCCCGGCGCCGCGGATCGGCGGTGGCCTCGTCGTAGCCGCCGATGATCGCGCGGCCATCATCGGTGCGGCGCAGATAGACGTAGGGACGGGCGGTCTCCCAGATCAGTCGTTCGCCAGGCCAGCCGGCAAACTCCGCGCTTGGCTCGGTCACGAGGGCATACGTGCCCATCAGTGTAGTGAGCGCATCGGCGAGGTAAGGCGCGGTCTCATAACCGGTCGCAACCACGAGGTGCCGTGCGCGGATTTTCAGGCCACGATCCGTGTGCAGGGTGAGGCCACGGCGGTGGGCCGCGCTACGCGTGATCTGCGTGCGATCATAAACGCGGGCCCCGCGGGCGACCGTGGCGCGGAGCAGGGAATGCGTGAAGCGATGCGCGTCGATCTGCGCGGCGTCGCGGGCGAGGAGCGCGCCCGCGTAGGGCAGCGTGCTGAGGCGCGCGAGTTGGGCGCGCGACCACCAATCGACGTCGAAACCGTGACGCCGGCGCAACGCGACCTCGCGTTGCAGACCGGGCACGTGCGCGGCGCGGCTCGCGCCCTGGAGACTTTCCGTGCGGCGAAAGCCATGCTGGCCGCCGAGGCGGCGGTCGATCCGGGCGATTTTTCCCAGCGCCGCATGACACGCGCGGTAGGCGCGCACGGCGTGATCCTCACCCACGAGGTGGACGAGCCGATGCAGCGGCGTATCCACTTCGTATTGCAGCAGGCAGGTGCTGGCGGAGGTGCTGCCGGTCGCGACATCGCGTTTATCCACGACGACCACATCCACGCCCGCCTCGGCCAGATGCCACGCGACCAGCGCGCCCGTGATGCCCGCTCCCAACACGAGGACGTGGCACTCCGTCGGTTGCTGGAGCGCGGGGTAGGTCCCGAGCAGTCCATTGCGCAGCGGCCAAAAAGGAGTTCCGGAGATAAGGTCCATGATACGCCCTGTGCGGGGCGCGCTTCGCGGACAGCAGAAACGCAAAGCCGTGCCGACCCGCCACGCGAAATCCACCCCTGCTCCACCCCCGCAATTACCCGGTGCGCGATTCGCCCCGACGTAGCAAACACAAGCCCAGCAACAGCCCCGCGCCGAGGGCCAACGCAAGCGACTCGTAAGGATAGGCGCGAATCACCCTGTCGGTGCGGCGGCCCGCATCCGTGAGCTTTGCCTTGGTCGCCGCGTAGCGCGCAGCCAGCGGGCGATCCGGATCGTAATCGCGCTCTCGCAACAGCGTGATCGTCTCTTCAGCATGTTGGCTGGAGGATTCGCTCAGCATCTCTTCAGCTTCGTCCATGAGTTTACTGATATTGGCGATGAGCTGATCGGCATCCTTGGGCACGCCGGTGGTGATTTCGTTCGGAGAATTCATGCTTTGATTTAATAAGGTTAAATGAAACCGCGCGCAGAAACGCAGTCCCTCGGTGCGGGCAGACCCCGCACCACCGCACCTCGTTCCCGCTTCGAGGAAGTTTCCTGAAAACACCTGCAGCGGTCAGCCGGGCAAAAGAAAATGAAAGTCGGTGCCGCGCCCCGGCTCGCTGGTGCAACTGATGCTGCCGCCGTGCGCGACGATGATCTCTCGGGCGATCGCGAGGCCGAGGCCGGCACCGTTTTTTGTCTGGCCGGGCGCCCGGTAAAAGCGGTCAAAAACCCGCGCGAGACTGTCGGCCGGAATACCCGGGCCCTGGTCATGAACAGAGAATCGGATGAATCCGAGCGGGGCGCTCGAAGCGGCGAGCGTGATCACGCCGCCCGGCGGTGAAAACTTCGCCGCGTTGGAGAGCAGGTTCATGAAAACATGGCGGATGCGCATGGGGTCGATGCGCAGGGGAACGAGGGGGGCTTCGCACTGCACCGCGAGCGTCGCGCCGCCGGCCGCCAGCAGACTCCGCGCTTCCGCCGCGATTTCGCCGAGCAGATCGGGGGCCGCCATTTCCACGCGGTCGAGAGCCGTGGCGCCGGCTTCGAGTCGCGCGAGATCGAGCAGGGTGTCGAGGATTCGCAGCAGCCGGTCGGCATCGTCGCGCGCCGTCTCCAGCAACTCACGCTGCGCCGGGGCGAGCTTGCCCACGTTTTCTTCCAGCAGCAGATACACGGCGAGCCGGAGACTCGTGAGCGGGGTCTTCAGCTCGTGGCTCACGGTGCCGGCGAGATTGGTCTTCGCATCGTCGAGCAGGCGAAATTTGGTGACGTCCTGCAGGATGATCGCCGCGCCTTTGAAGTCCGTCACCTTGTCGCCGATGGCGAGAATGCGAGGGAGATAATGACGCTCTTCACGGGCGACGCGGAACGTGACGACGTGGCGGTAATCCGTGGGCAGGTAGTGGTCGCCCGTCGCGAGCACCTGGGCGAGCGGCTCGGCGATACCCGGGGGAAATTCTGCGGGAAAATCGGGCGACTGCGCGAGTCGCTCCGCCGCGGGATTGCGCACGGCATGCGTGCCATCGACATCGAGCACGAAGACAGGATCGGGCGCGGAGGTGAGCGTCGCCTCCATAGTGCGTTGCGTGCGCAGGACCTTCGCGAGCGTCACCTCGCGGTAAGCGCGGAGCTTGGCGGACATCTGGTTGAACGCACGCGCGAGCTGGCCCAACTCATCGCGCGAACGCTCAGGCACCTCGCGGTCGAGATCGCCTTCACCGATGGCGGCGACGGAGGCGGTGAGTTCCTTGATCGGCTGCATCAGAAAAGCCGAGAGCCGCCACGCGAGCACCATGGAGATGACGAGCGCGACGGCCATGCCGCCGAGCAGAACGGTGAGCGTCGTCGCGGCGAGTTGCTCCGCGCGGGCGGCGGCTTGCAACGCCGATGCGTAGTCGCGCCGATTAAGATCCTCGATGGCGGCCAGCACGCGATAGAGCGCGGTCTCGCTGCGTTGAACCGAATCCAGCGAGCCGGGCCCGCCGGCTAGGAGCGCCTCCTCGGCCTGGGCGGAGTAGTCCTGAAACGCGCGGTCGAGCGTCTCGATCATGGGCGCACGGAAGTGGCCGGCGGCGGCAGCGGACTGCGCCATCAGCTCGCGCATGAATACCGAGCGCTGTTGGTCATAGGCACGGCGCGCACCAAAGGGGTCGCCCTTCTGAGCGCGGGCCGAGGCGGCGCTCATGAGTGTGGCGGCTTCGCGCATCCGCTGGCTCGCCAGCACGGCACCGTAGTCGGCGATCAGATCCCTCTGGATCGAGCCCGCGAGCTGGCGGCTCACCAGCACGGCGTAACCACCCGTAAAGACCAGCAGGAGCAGAAACGGCAGGAGGCCGAGGTAGAGACGGGTGCGGAGCATCGGAAGAGACCCGGGCTCAAAGCAGCCCGAGTTTCTGACGCTTGCGATACAGGGTGGCGGGGTCGATGCCAAGGATGCGCGCCGCCTCGTCGAGACTGTGAGCCAGGGCGAGAATACGGCGGAGATGCTCGGCTTCGAGGACATCGAGACTCACCCGCGCGCCCACCGCCACCGAGGCCACGGGCATCGCGCCAAACTGCTCCGGCAGGTCGGCCAGCTCGATGGTTTCCTCCACCGCAAGGATGACCGCGCGCTCCACGACATTGCGCAACTCGCGCAGATTACCCGGCCACGCATACGCGGAAAACGCCGTCGTCACTGCCGGCGCATAGCCCGTGATTTTTTTCCCAAGTCGCGCGGCGAAGTGCCGCCGGTAACTTTCGGCCAGCCCGAGCAGATCGCCCGGGCGCTCACGCAATCCCGGCAGGGTGACCGAGATCACGTTGAGCCGGTAGAAAAGATCTTCGCGGAAGCGCCCGGCCTTTACTTCCTCGGCGAGGTCGCGGTTGGTCGCGGCGATCACGCGCACATCCGCGCGGCGAGTGGTGTGCTCCCCCACGCGCTCGTATTCGCGCTCTTGGAGGAGCCGGAGGAGCTTGGGCTGGATCGCGAGCGGCAGCTCGCCGATCTCGTCGAGAAAAAGCGTCCCGCCCGCCGCAGCGGCGACTTTACCCACGGTGTCGGCGACGGCTCCGGTAAACGAACCTTTCACGTGGCCGAAGAGTTCGCTCTCCAGCAACTCGTGCGAAAGCGACGGGCAGTTCACCGTGACGAAGGCCGCCTCGCGCTGGCCGCTGCGGCGGTGGAGCTCGCGGGCGAGCAGGCTCTTGCCGGTGCCACTCGGGCCGAGGAGTAAAATACTGGCGGAGCTTCCGGCGGCCTTGAACGCCACGCCGAGGGCGCGCTCCATCAGCGGCTCGGAGGACGTCAGCGCGAGGGGCGGCGCCTCGGCGGCAAGGTCAGTCTCGAGCGCGCGCACGCGTTGTTGGAGCGCGGCGGCTTTTTCGATCTTGGCGAGCACGCCGCGAATCTGTTCCGGCGTGAAGGGCTTGGGGATGAAATCAAAGGCGCCGCGCCGCATGGCCTCCACGGCGGTGGCGATGTTGGCGTAGGCGGTGAACATCACGACCGCCGGCGCGGGCTGGGTCTGCAAGATGCGCGCGAGGACATCCAGGCCGTCGTCGTTGCCCAGTTTCAGATCGAGGAACACGGCGTCGTAGGCGTCGTCGGCGAGCGCCTTGAGCGCCCGGACGGCGTTGGGAGCCTCCATGGCGATATGCCCGGCGACTTCGAGGGCGATGCGCGTGGTCTTTCGGATGGAGGGTTCGTCTTCGACGATGAGGACACGCATGGGCGGGGGATTGTTTGCAAACGAGACCGGGCCAAGGGGAAAAAAGCCAAGGCCGGGCCGCTTGCGCGACCCGGCCAGGTCCAGCTTCAACTTAGCAACTCGCCGGGCTAGGCCCAACGGATTGCACGACGTTATGGACCGAGGCCCGCGATTGAGGTTCCCAAACGGCACGAACGAAGAACTTTTTTTCTTTTGTCGAATGCCGCGCCGAAAGCCTCCAGCCTCGCAGCGCAAAACCCACTATGTTGTCACCCGCCACCCTTTTAGTCCCGCGCGAACCCGGCGCTCCCCCAGCGGCCTCGGCCGCACCCGCCCGCATCGCCGATCTTGAGATCAAGGACGCGCAACTGATCTTCACGGCCGTGTGGACGGACCTTGTGGCCGATTGCGGACGCGAGAATCTGCGCTTCCCCAAGGAAATCATCTTGCTCGGCGGCGCGCCCGGCGCCGGTAAGGGCACGAATACTGATTTCATCGCCAAGGCGCGCGGCCTCACCTGCGGCCCCATCGTCATCAGCGCGTTGCTCGACACGCCCGAGGCGAAACGCCTCAAAGACGGCGGCAACATGGTCGGTGATCGTGAAGTCATCGGGCTGCTCCTGCGCCGACTGCTGCGGCCGGAATATCGCGACGGCGTCATCCTCGACGGATTTCCGCGCACGAAGGTGCAGGTCGAGTGCTTGAAGCTGCTCGTGGACAAGATGCACGCGCTGCGCCGGGAATTTTATTCGACGCCGCTCAGCATTCATTTCCGCCAGCCCACCGTTCATATCATGGTGTTGTTCGTGGACGAAAAAACGTCCGTGGACCGCCAGCTCTTCCGCGGCCGGGAGGTGAAGGCGCACAACGAGGAAGTGCGGCGCACGGGCGTGGGTGAACTCCAGGAAGAGCGTGCCACC
>JANXLP010000112.1 GCA_025355125.1 Opitutaceae bacterium
TCTAAGAGGGCGTCTAAAAAGGTCTCCGATCTGGTCCGTCGTGGCATGGGCGTCCCGCCCATGTTCCGAACCCACGGGCGGGACGCCCGTGCCACTTTCGATCCGCCGCAGGCAACCCTACCTTTTTAGACGCCCTCTAAGTCATGATCACGCGCCCGCTTTGTCTCCGCACTCTTCTCGCCGGCCTCGCCGCGCTCGCGCTCACCGGTGCGGCGCTCGCGCAGCCGGCCGCACCGGTGCGGCTCACGCTCAACGAGAATCCCTACGGCCCTTCGCCGGAAGTGGTGAAGGCACTGCAGGCCGATCTCGCCGGACTCTTCCGTTATGTCGGCGACGAGGCGGCCGCGTTGACCAACCAGATCGCCGCGTTCGAAGGAGTCGCGCCCGAGCAGGTCGTGCTCGGCGAGATCCTCGATCCGCTTGGCACGCACCTCAGCCTGCAGGGCGGACCCGGCGGGGAATTCATCTACACCGTTCCCGGCTATCCCGCGCTCGTCGATGCCGGCGCGCGTGTCGGCGGCGTGATCGTCGCGGTGCCGCTCAATGCGAAACTCGAAAACGATCTCCCCGCCATAAAAGCCAAGCTCAGCGCCAAGACCCGCGCCGTTTTTCTCATCAATCCGCACAATCCGTCCGGCACGGTGAATCCCGCGGGTGAATTTCTCGACTTCGTCCGCGAAGCCTCGAAGCAGGCGCTCGTCATCGTGGACGAAGCGTATCTCGAATTCAGCGACGATTATGCAAAGCGCACCGCGATGAACTTGGTGCGCGCCGGCGAAAACGTGATGGTCTTCCGCACGTTCGCCAAAGTCCACGGCCTCGCCGCGATGCCCTTCGGCTACGCGGTAGCGCCTCGCGCGATCGCCGAGTATCTGCGCAAGCAGGGCCTTGGTTTCTCGCGCGACCAAAACCGCCTCGCGCTCACCGCTGCCTCCGCGAGCCTGCGCGACACCGCGCACATCGTCCACGTGCACGACGTCGTCGCCGCCGAGCGGGTGAAATGGAATGCCGTGCTCGACGCGCTCAAACTCCGCCACACCGATTCGCAGGCCAACTTCGTTTACTTCGACGCCGGCCGTCCGCAGGCCGAGGTGGCCAAGGCGCTGCTCGCCGAAGGCGTGGTGATTGGCCGTGCCTTCGCCCCGCACGAGACTTGGGTGCGCATCACCATCGGCCTGACCGAGGAGAACGCCCGCGCCCAAGCGGCGCTTCGGCGGATTTTCCGCTGAAGGACCGCGTTTGGCTAGGATCTCCCCGGTCAATTTACACCGGCGCGAGCACCAAGTGCGTGGCGTCGGTTCTATTCGTTTCTCGCGAGGGGTTCTCCCCAACCGTCGTATCGTTTCCCGCCTCAACGCTTTCTTTTATGAGCGATGAAACTCGGCGTCCGGTAAAAATGATCGCCATCATCGTCGCCGGTCTCAGCGGCACGCTCGTCGCAGCCAATCTGCTGCGCCTGGCGAGTGGACCGCTGCGCGTGGTCTTGATCGACCGTCGCCTGCAGCCCGGCCGCGGCGTCGCTGACCGCACGCTTTTTCCCGATCATTTGCTCAACGTGCCGGGCGGGCCGCATGGGTGCGTGCGCCGATGAGGCGGATCATTTTCTGCGCTGGCTGCGCGAGCATCGCGGCGAGCCAGGAGTTCCCGACCACGTGGAGCCCGGCGATTTTCTGTCGCGCTCACGCTACGGCCATTACGTCGGCCGGGTTTTCGCCGAGGTGCAGGCCAGTGCGGCGCTCCAAGTTGATTGCGCGCAGATGGAGGGCGAGATCGTCGATATCGAGGAGCGGTCGGGTGGGGGCGCGCCACTGAAATTCGCCGACGAAAGGCTCTCGCCGCCGATCTCGTGATTTTGCGGTCGGGATTCTGCCCGGCGAATATCCGATCCCGCGCGCGCTGCCGGTCTATCGCAATCCGCGTTACGTGCATATCCCATGGCGCGGCGATGCGCTCGACGGCATTGGCGCCGACGACGAAGTTTTGTTGGTGGGGCAGGGGCTCACCGCCATCGACCTGGTCGTGCAACTCGACCGCTCCGGCCATCGCGGCACGATTCACGCGCTCTCCCGCCACGGTCACCGGCTCAAGGTGCATCAACCGACGCCACCTTACCGCTCGTTCCTTGCCCACGAAATCTCGCCGACCACGGTGCGCGCGCTGTTGCACCGCGTGCGCGCCGAGGTCCGCACCGCTGCTGCGGCCGGTGTCGATTAGCGCGCGGTGATCGACGGCCTGTGTCCGTAGTCGCACGCGATCAGGCAGGCGCTGTTCTGGGATGAGCGCGCGCGTTTCATGCGCGACCTGCGGCCGTTTTGGGAAATCCACCGCCACCGTCTCGCCCCGCAGACTGCCGCCGTCGCAGACCGTCTCGTCGCAGAAGGCCGTCTCAAATTCTACGCCGGCCGCCTGCAGTCGCTCGAAGCCGACGCGACCGGCGTGCACGCGATGTTTCGCGGCCGCCGCTCGATCCAGCACGTGTCGCTCAAGGTCGCCAAAGTCATCAACTGCACGGGTCCGCGCACCGACTGCTCATACCAACGTCTGGTGATATCTGGACGATAGCGGACCAACACCCGCTCACGCTCGCAGCGACCATGCGTCAAAAACTCAACTGACGTGGGTATCAAAGTATCAGCACCCGTTTTTCATCCACCTGCTCGCCCGCAGCGTCATCGACCGTGACCCGCTCGCACTCGGCATCGCCGCTTTGCCGACCGGTGAAGTTCTGCGCTACCGTGCTGGCCCGACCGGCCGGCTCTTCACCATCGGCGCGCCCCTAAGAAGGCGTCTAAAAAGGTCTCCGATCTGGTCCGTCGTGGCATGGGCGTCCCGCCCATGTTCCGAACCCACGGGCGGGACGCCCGTGCCACTTTCGATCCGCCGCAGGCAACCCTACCTTTTTAGACGCCCTCTAAAAGGCCTCCTCGGGGAAACCACCGCCGCGCCCGAGATCTGCGCCCACGCCCACGCTCTTGCCAAGACGCTTCTTGCGCGCGGTTGATTGCGGGATCGTTTCTGGGCGAGCGCTGATCCAGCGCTACTTCTGCCGGTCGCTGGCGGCGGACCACTTGAAGAAACACACGCCGAAAGCTGCGAGGGCTACGGAGAGGCCCATGAGTTTCATGCTTACGCCCGCGAGGAGTTGGTCTTCACCGGCACTGAATGTGGCGAAGAGACGCGGGGCGTATTCGTAGGTGGGGTAGAGGACATCTTGGGAAAACGTAATGTAGGCGAAGACGGGTGTCATCGCGATCAACACACCGAAGAGATAGACCATGCGGGCACCGTGGGAGATCGGCGGCAGCGCGCGCGAGGGGCTGAGTAATGGCCACCAGTAGAGCAGGCCGGCGCCGAAGAA
>JANXLP010000129.1 GCA_025355125.1 Opitutaceae bacterium
CGCGATTCGCGAACGAGGATTTCGATTTCGCGCTTCGTCGGCTTCCGGCCTTTTTTCACCGCGTATTCCTCCGCGAGCTTTTGCACCTGCCGCGTGCGCTTCGAGAAACGTTCGCGCAGATGCTCGACGCCGCGCACCGAAAATCCCTTCGAGTTCATTTCATACGGTTCATAGCCGAGGGCGCGCAGTCGCCCGGCCAGTTCGCGATACATGACCTGACGGAGATACGGCGACGCCCGCAGCATCTCCACCGGTTGCAACGCGAGCCACTCGTTGCGCGCCGCATCCCAGGTCGCGTTGGCGAGCACCGCGTGACCGTGCAACTGCGGATCGAGGTCGCGGCTCGCGTCGTGCAAGAAAAGCGCGCCGACAAAATTTCGCGTGAGCCGATAAGCTTCCGTGTCCGCCGCCTCGCCCCGACGTTCGCGCACGGCCGCGAAGCGCTCCATTTCCGCCAGCGCGGTTTTGACCGACTCCGTGAAGGCTTCGCGAATCCGTTCATCGCCGCCGACCATCGCGAGCACGCTCACGTCTTTTGGCGCGGACAACTGAACGTCGAAAAATGCCACGCGATTTGCTTGATCACGGGAGGTCAAGGTCTCACCGGTTTTCGGATGCCGATTTTGGCGCAACGCATCGAACGGTTTGTTGGTCACGAATCCTTCCAGACCGAGCGCCTTGGCGCCGTCGCCGATCCATTCGCCGTTCACCTCTTTTTCGCCTTCGGTCCAATAGTCATTTTTCCGCAGGTGATGCGAAAGATAGTTGGCTCCGTTGCGAATGACTCCGACCGTGATCATGGCTCGAAATCACGGCCGGAAGCACCGCCCCGTTCAACGGCCCACACCCCCCGAGTCCGGTGTAGTTCGCCTACCGTGATCGGTGTAGTCGTCCGCGTTTTCCGGCACCGTTTTCGCACATCCTCGGCTACGACAAGCCGGAAGGGTCGGCGTGAATCCCTCGTGTTTTTTTGGCCATAGACGCAATACCCTATCGAGTTCGATGGGTTCGGGCCTCGGGCAAAGATGCGACCGATCCGGCCGTCCTGCGCCTACCGCTTTTTCGGTAGGCTCATGCCCTCGCGAAAAGCCCAGGTCGGGGCTTCCTCTTCCCTCACCGCAACGCGATGAAAGCACTCCCGGCACCTCAAATCCTCCTCCGCCAATGGCTGCACGATCCGCACGCCATCACGGTCGCGGCGTTCACCATCGCCGCCCTTTTCCTCGGGATCGCCGGCTGGTTCATCCAACGGAATCTGCGCCACAACGAACCCGGTTTGCGCACCCCGGTTGCGCTGCCGTTTGCGCTCGTTATTTCGGCTGCCGGAGTGTTCGGCGCGGACCGTCTGCCAGCCCCGTTTGGGCTCATCGTAGGAGCCTCGATATGCGCCCTCGCCGGCCTTCTTTTCTACTACGCGGATCATCGCCGTTTCGTGCGCGATCCCGCTGGAAAAGTCGCGGCGGATCGCTGGCAAATCGTGCTCTCCTTTGCCGGTTTCCGGTGGACTCGCGACAAGGCCAACCGGCACTTCTTCTTCTCCGGTGACACCGGTTCCGGGAAGACCTCCGGTATGAATGGACTCATGGCTGCGCTCATCAGCCGCAATCCCACGCTGGGCGGCGTGGTCATGGCGAACAAGGGCGACGAGTGGTTTCACCTCGAATACTTGGCCAAGAAATACGGCCGCGAGAAGGACATCATCCGCCTTCGCCCCCGTTTGGTGGGTGAGTCCGAGAAGTCGGCGCACCGGCTCAACGTCACCGGCGATGCGCGCCTTCCGTTCACCACCCGCGCCCGCATTCTCGTGGACACGGCGGCTGCACTGAATCCGAAGGACGAAAAGAGCTTCTTCAAAATCAAAGGCGCGGGGCACATTAGTCGCGCCTTCGAGCTGCTGGCGGAGATCGGCCGGCCCATCACGGCGACCAACGCCTACGATCTGCTCACGTCCGAGACAGTGCTGAAAGTCGCCTTGGCGGAACTGGCAGCCCTGGAGCCGACCACACGCCAACTACGACTGGGCGAAATCTTCGACAAGACCTACCTCAAGCACGAGGCCAAGGAGCCGCGGGCCGGCTTGGGCGGAAATTTCGGTCGAAAGGAATAGCACCAATTGCTCGCGACGCAGCTCACGGCGTTGCATTTTTCGCCACAGTCGGCGCCACCGGGCCATAGCCCGCTGCTTGATCTGAGGATGAGCGATTTGCTCCGTCTCCCGGTAAAACCGAGTCAACTCTGGCACGTAGTCACTGTTGCCCACCCACTGGAATTGGGCCCGCATCCCCTCGCCGACAGTCGCGAGGAGGACCCGAACCTTCTCCTGATAGGCGTTCAGTTGAGCAACACTGGCTCCGCGCAAATCCGGTGTTTGCAGCAAATATCCTTTTGCGGCCACCCCGCCTCGCCCCAACGGGCCGTAAAGGAGGAGGCCTCCCGCAAAGAAACCGTTGGGCGGGCCGCTACGCATGACGGTCCTTTTTCGGCGGCCGCGGTTGAACGCTGCTCACCAATGACCACCCCTCTCCATTTACCATGTCATCCAGCCAATCTTCGGCATAACCATCAGGTCGATTGTGCCGGAAGATCACCACCCAGGCCAAGACCCCAAAAAAGAGCGGGAGAGAAAATGAGAGGCCCGCTACCGTCCCCACCCGAAAGACGAATGCGAATAGCAGGTACAGGGCTAGGGCCCCGACGAAGGACACAAGCACATAGATGAAGTCGTCTCCTTCCAATCCGAAGGCCCGACCGCGCGAATCGTTAGCGCTGTTCGTATCGGTGATGCGCAATTCGTTCATGACGGCTTGAAGTCTCGGGCACTCAGAAAGTCGGAGTCAGCGCTCCGTCGGCCATGCCGAAGATTACAAAGAGCGCACTCATGATTGCCGCCGCACCGGCAATGATGATGCCCGAGACGATGCCCATCTTCCCGTCTGCGTCACCCTTCGACATC
>JANXLP010000136.1 GCA_025355125.1 Opitutaceae bacterium
GCGGAGGTTGGCGAGGCCGAGGCCGGTGCCGTGGGCGGCGTGGTCGGAGGCGGGCTCGATCCATGTGCCGGAATTGGCGATACTGAGGTCGAGGGTGCCGTCGGCGGCGAGGTGCGCGGCGATTCGGACGGAGAGTCGGGCGGGACTGGTGAGGGCGCCGTATTTGAGCGCGTTCTCCACCAGGGGCAGGAGGAGAAAGGGTGGGATGACGACGGCGCGGGCGGCGGGCGCGACAGCAAACTCGAGGTGAAGGCTTTCGCCCCAGCGGACTTTTTCGATGTCGAGGTAGAGGGAAAGTTTGTCGAGTTCGGCGCCGAGGGTGGAGTCGGCTTCGTCGCAACGGGTGAGGGCGACGCGGCAGAAATCGGCGAGACGGAGGACCATCGCGGCGGCGGCGGCGGGCTGGGTGAGGGCGAGGGCGTAAACGGAGTTGAGGGCGTTGTAGAGGAAGAGGGGGTTGAGCTGGTAGCGGAGGACCTCGAGGCGGGCTTTCTCCTCTGAGAGACGGGCGGCGGCGGATTCGTCGCGGTCGATCTGGCGGAGGCGTTCCAGCTCGGCGGTGCGGGCGGCCACTTCGGTGGCGAGGGCGCGGTTTTGGTTGAGCAAGACCCCAAGGCGGAGCCGATGCGCACCGAAGAGCAGGAGAGCGGCCAGCAAGACACACAGAGCGAAGGCAGCGGGAGAGCGTTGCCAAGGCGCGGGGAGGTCAAACGTGAGCGCGACCTCGGGCCCGACGAGGCCGGAAAGATCGCGGGCTTGGACATGGAAGCGGTGGATACCGGAGGGAAGGTTGGTGAATTCACGCGCGGACTCAGCGGACCAGGCGCTCCAGGTGCCGTCCAACCGGGTGCGATACAGGGCGCTGGTGCGGCCGGAGAAGTCGGGCGCGAAGATGGGGGCTGCGTATTCGAAGCGGAGGGTGTTTTGGGTGGCCGCGAGGGAAAGTGGGGCGGCGGCATCGGCCCAGAGCACGCGGCCGGCGGAATCAAGCACGCGGCGGAGATGCGCGAGGGCCGGAGGGGTGGGTTCGGGGACGGGCGCATCGAGGGAGAGTGAAACGAGGGCGTCGGGGCCCGAGAGCCAGAGGGTGCGGGAGGCGGGGTCTTCGTGGAGGGTGGTAACGTTAAGGCCGTGCAGGGGGGCGAGGGTAATCTCCTCGGCGCGCCACCGGTCGGGACCGGACGGTCGGGCGCGGAACAGGCGGTGATCGGGCGCGGCGAGACGCAGCCAGAGGGAGTTGCCGGCGGCGGGCGCGGCCAGGGCGAGGGCGCCGGCGGGAAGGTCGGCGATGCGGAGATCGGGTTCGAAGCGATCCGTTGTTAGATGGTAGCGGAGGAGGCCGGCGGGGCCGGTGGCGATGACGGAGCCGTCGAGAGTAAGCAGGCGGGTGCCGGGGGCGGCGGCGTAGAATTTTACCGGAGCGGAGGCGGTGACGCCGGCGCGAAAATCGGCGCGCCAGATGCGTCCGTCGGTGGAGGTGCCCCAGAGATAACCGTCGTGGGAATCGAGGAGGGAATCGGTCGGGTCCGAGAGAGCGGCGAGGCGCCCGACCGGGGGCCAATCGTGGCCCTGAGCGCGAAACAGCGTGAGGCCGCGGGCATCGGCGCCGAGGAGGAATGCGGGGTCGGGGGCGAAGGCGGTCAGGGCTTTAAGTGGAATGGGCGCGAGCGAGCGGACGGATTCCCCGTCGTCGAGCAGCTCGAACAGGCCGGCGGCCGACGCGGTGTAGAGGCGACCTTGGGAGGAGAGGAGGGCCGTGGCGTCGCGGAGGTTGCCGCGCACGGGAATGAATTCGCCGGAGAGATCGTCGCGACGCGTGAGGCCCGAAGAACCGGCGAAATAGAGTTGGCCGGCGTGGCGGGTAATGGCGCGAGGAGTATCACCGAGGCCGCCGAGGTTGTCGTGGCGGGCGAAGGGGGAGTGGTGTTGAAAACGAGCAATGCCGTCGCGAAGGGCGAGCCACACGCCGCCCTCGCGGTCGGAGGCGAAGGCGGTGATCCGACTGGCGGCGAGGCCACCGAGATGCGAGAGGTGGCGCGTGGGCGTGCCATCGGGCTGGCAGAGCAGAACGGTGGAGAGCGCCGAGGCGACGGCGATATCGCCATCGGGCAGGAAGGCGGCGGCGATGACAGGGCTCTCGGGGAAGTGTTCGCGGAAAGCCAAGGGAGGAACGCCGAGGTTGCGTTGACCCGGGCGCCAGCGGACGGGGCCGAGTGCGGTGAGGAGAAGGGTGGAACCGTCGGGCTCGTCGCGGGCGGCGAGGACTTGGTGGAGGTTGGGCCGGCCGGTGGAGTGGTCGGGGGGTGGATTGATCGCGAGGGGCGCGAGTTGGCCACCGGGATCGAGGCGGGTGAAGGTCGTGCCGTCGTGCGTGGTGTGCATCGCGCCCTGCATCCACCAGACGGCGCTGAAACTCCGGTCGGTAATCCAGTCGGCGCGAGCGCCGTCGGGTGCGAGGCGGATGATGCGTTGGGGGGAAGTGAACCAAATACCGTCCGGTGCGGAGAGCGCTTGGGAGATGCGCGCAAAATCGGGGGCGGCGGGCGTAGCGGTGAGCACCGTGACGGCGCGGAGGGCGCCGGTGGCGTCGGGCGCGAGGTGACAAATTTCCCGGTCGCTGCCGACGAAGATACGACCGGTGGCATCCAGGGCGAGGGCCGTGGCAGGGCCGGAGTGAGGGAGCGGGAGGAGGCGCCAACGGGCGCCGTCGAATTCGAGGACGCCGCGGGAGTTGGCGGCGTAGATGAAGCCGGTGACGGGGTGCTGGAGGATGGCGGCGTTGGCGGAGCCGGCGGCGTAGTCTTCGGCGCGCCAGACGCGGAGAAAGGGGTTGCCGGTGAGGCGGGGATTGCCGGGCTGGGCGGGTGCGGCGCCGGGGAGAAGGATAAACGCGAGCGCGCAGACCCAGGCGAAGGGGTGAAGGTGGGCGCGCGTAATCCCGGAGTGGAGGCGAGGGACGCGCGGGCGCATGGTCGGAGACTTGGCGGGCGGGAGCGGGCTGGCCAGCCTCGGGTGACGAATGGCGGCGGCGGGGTGACGGGAGGCGGGCGGGGTGGCGGGACCGGGGGAGGCGGCTGCACGGGAGGCCGCCTGGAAGGCCGGCGCTAGTCGGGGCGGACGGGCCGTCCGCACTCCCAGGGCGGGTCGGAGACCGCGCCCTACTTTACTTTACCAAGTAGGGCTTGAAGAGGCCGGCTTGGGCGGGGGCGAAGCGGCCTTGGATGAAGACGCCTTCGTCGCGGCTTTCTTCGAATTGCACGTGGCCGGTGGCGTGGAGTTTCGCGATCACGTCGTAGCGCGTGTGCGGGACGAGGAGTTCCACGGCGTCGAGGGCATCGGCGATTTGCTCGAGGCAGGCGGCGATGAGTTGGTCGAGATTTTTGCCGCTGCGCGCGGAGATGAAGAGCGCGTCGGGCACGAGGAGGTGGGCGCGGTTGATGGCGGCTTCATCGGCGGCGTCCACTTTGTTGAAGACGGTGAGGATGGGCTTATCGACGGCGCCGAGTTCCTTGAGGACGGCGAGGGTGGTCTCGTGATGTTGGACGACGTTGGGGTTGGCGACGTCGAGGACGTGGATCAGGAAATCGGCGAGGATGACTTCTTCGAGCGTGGCTTTGAAGGCTTCGACGAGGCCGTGGGGGAGGCGGCGGATGAAGCCGACGGTGTCGGTGACGAGGAGCTTCTGGTTGCCGCGGAGCTGGAGCTGGCGGGTGGTGGGATCGAGGGTCGCGAAGAGTTTATTCTCGGCGAGGACGGAGGCGCCGGTGAGGGCGTTGAGGAGGGAGGATTTGCCGGCGTTGGTATAGCCGACGATGGCGGCGGTGGGGACGGGGACGCGCTGGCGGCGCTGGCGCTGGGTGGCGCGCTGTTTGCGGACGTCGATGAGCTCGCGCTTGAGGGCGACAATGCGGTCGTTGACGAGGCGGCGGTCCTGTTCGAGCTGGGTCTCGCCTTCGCCGCCCATGCCGCCGGAGCCGCGTTGGCGGGAGAGATGGCTCCAGGCGCGGGTGAGGCGGGGGAGGGAATACTCCATGCGCGCGAGGGCGACCTGGAGGACGGCTTCGCGGGTCTGGGCGCGATCGGCGAAGACCTGGAGAATGACTTCCTGACGGTCGATGACGGCGAGCTCTGAGAGTTTTTCCCAATTGCGCTGCTGGGCGGGCGTGAGGGCTTCGTCGAAGACGATGACGTGGCAGCCCTCGGCTTTGGCGAGTTCGATGAGTTCCTTGGTCTTGCCGCTGCCGAGGAGGGTGGCGGGGGTGGCGGTGCGGAGCTGGACGAGCTCGGTGCGGACGACGGTGAGTTTCAGATTTTCGACGAGCTCGGTGAGTTCGGCGAGGAGTTCGGCACCTTCGCCGGCGGGCATCGCTTTGGTCTGCACGCCGACGAGGAAGGCGCGTTCGATTTTTTCAGGGCGTTTGTCTTCGAGGAAATTGGCCATCAGGTTTTTGTAGAGTGAAGACGGTCGGGACGGAACCGCCGAGAGTCAAATTGAGCGGACTGAGTGCTAATCGGCACTCGGGATGATTGTAAAATTGTGTTAAAAGTCTGGGAAGGCCGGCGGGTTGCTTGCAGGGCAATAACCCTGGAAGATAGATTTCAACCAATGAGTTCTTGCGCAATATTAGTGGTAGATGATGAGGAAGAGCTGCGGGAGCTCATTCGCCATGTGCTGGAGCGGGCGGGGCATTCGGTGGCGTGCGCGAGCAACGGCCGGGAAGCGAGTCTGGTGATCGAACGCTGTCAATTTGATGTCGTTGTGACCGATATGTTGATGCCGGATCGCGACGGGCTGGAGCTGATCACCGAGATCAAGGCAAAGTATCCGGGTTTGAAGATGGTGGCGATGTCGGGCGGGGGGCAGATCGGGAGTGATCAATATTTGTCGATGGCGAAGGGGTTTGGCGCGCACGTGCTGCTGCGGAAACCGTTTACTCACCAAGCGTTACTCGCGGCGGTGGACCGGGCGCGGGCGGGGTCGAACTGAAGGGGAGCTACGGTTGAGAGTTGAGAGATGAGTGACCGATCCGCAGGGCGCGGGCGCGGGTAAGCGGCGTGGAGGGCGGGTCGGAGACTCCGTCCTACTTTAGGAAGAGGACGCAGACGGGCATGGGGATGGTGATCGTGCCGGGGATGCGGGTGAGGCGGCCGGTGGCGGGATCTACGGCGAAGGAGCAGAGCGAGTCGGAGTCTTGGTGCGCGCAGACGAGCCAAGCGCCGTCGGGAGTGAGGGCGAAGTTGCGGGGGGCTTTGCCGCCGCAAGGGGTGATCTCGACGGTGGTGAGGTGGCCGGTGGTGGGGTCGATGGCGAAGACAGCGATGCTGTCGTGGCCGCGATTGGAGACGTAGAGGAAGCGAGCGTTGGGGTGGATGCGGATTTCGGCCGCGCGGTCGTCGTTGGTGATTTTGAAATCGGCCGGGAGCGTGGAGATATTTTGGAGGGGTTGGCCACGGCCGTTGGCGGCGTCGTAGGCGCAGGCGGTCACGGTGCCGTCGATCTCGTTGAGCACGTAAAAAAAGCGGCCGTCGGCGGAGAATTTGGAGTGGCGGGGGCCGGCGCCGGGCGGGGTGGCGATGAAGGCGGGCTCGTTGGGCGTGAGCGTAGCGGTCGTGGCGTCGAGGCGGTAGGAGAAGACGCGGTCAAGGGCGAGGTCGGCGACCCAGGCGAAGCGGTTGTCGGGCGAGAGGGTGACGGAATGGGCGTGAGGTTTTTCCTGGCGGATGCGATTGGGGCCGAGAGGGCCGGTGTGCTGGATGAAGGAGTGGCGCGGGCCGAGGCGACCGTCGGCGAAGAGGGGAAACGAGGTCACTTGGCCGGCACCGTAGCTCACAGTTAGGAGGGAGCGGCCGGTGGCGTCGATGGCGAGGTGAGTCACGGAGCCGCCGCCGGTGGATTCACGGTTGAGTGGGGTAAGTTGAGCGGTGGCGGAGTCGAGGGCGAAGGCGCGGATGGCACCGCCGACGGGACCGCCGGGGGTGGTCGCGGGGGCTTCGTCGAGGGCGTAGACGAATTTGCCGGTGGGGTGCAGGGCGAGAAAGGTGGGGTTGGGTGTTTCGGCGGCGAGAGTTGAAGCGGAGAGCGCGCCGGTCTTGGCGTCGAGTTTGACGGCGTAGATGCCGCGACTGGTGGTGCGGGTGTAGGTGCCGACAAAGAAGTCGTGGGAAGGTGTAGGCGCGGCGGACATGGTGAGTGTGAGCGAGGTGAGGAGAAAAATACGGGAACGGAACGTGGCAAGGAGGCGCATGGGGTGGGGTAGGGTTGGGGCGTGGGGTTGGGGCGCGGCGTGGAGGGCGGGTCGGAGACCGCGCCCTACTCAGAGAACAGTTGTGGGCAGGGCGGGGGCGCCGGCGGCGACGAGGCGGAGATTTTCGGCGGTCGTCTGGGCGATCTCGGTGAGGGCCTCGTGGGTGAGGAAAGCCTGGTGCGCGGTGATGAGCACGTTGGGGAAGGTAAGCAGGCGCGCGAGTTCGTCGTCATGGAGGATTTGTCCCGACAAATCTTCGAAGAAGACACCTTCCTCCTCCTCATAGACATCGAGCGCGACACCGCCGAGGCGGCCGGATTTGAGCGCCTCGATCAGCGCCGTGGTGTCGATGAGCGCACCGCGGCTGACGTTGATCAGGGTCGCGCCGGGCTTCATCAATTCGAG
>JANXLP010000151.1 GCA_025355125.1 Opitutaceae bacterium
AGACCATCGTGAGCCGCGAGCTGAAACCGGGCACCCCGGCGGTCGTGACGGTGGGGACCATCCACGGGGGCACGAAGCGCAACATCATCTCCGACGAGGTGAAATTGGAGCTGACGTTGCGCAGCTATGACGATGCGGTCTCGGATCGTTTGGTGGCGTCGATTCGCCGGATCAGCGATGGCCTGGCGCGGGCGGCTGGCGTGCCGGAGACGCGGTTGCCGCTGGTGACGGTGAGTCCCGAAGTGGCGCCGGCCACGATCAACGACGCGGCGCTCAGCGGCCGGGTGGGGGCGACGCTCACGGAGTGGATGGGATCGACGGGGGTGAAGCGTTCACCGCCGATCATGGGTTCGGAGGATTTTTCGGAGTTCGGCCGCACGGTGCATCGCGTGCCGATCTGTATCTGGTGGGTGGGCGCGACCGAGGCGGGGCGGTTTGCCGAGGCCGAGCGCACGGGCGTGCCGGTGCCGTCGAACCACTCGGCGACGTTTGTGCCGGTGCGGGAGCCGACGCTCAAGGCGAGCATGATGTCGATGTCGGCTGCGGTGCTCGATTTGCTGGCGAAGAAATAGTCCCGGTCGAGATGTGGAGTGGGATGAAACAAAAACTGCGGCGGGGCGTCACTGGTTGCGAATCCAGAAGGGAGCGATTAACCGTATTATCATCATGAAAACTTTGAATCTTTACCTGGTTTTGGGCGCCCTGCTCTTGGCAGTGGGGCTGGTGGGTTGTGCGACGCCTGCGGCGCGCATTGAAAAGAATCCGGAAATTTTCGCGCGGCTGACGCCAACGCAGCAGGAAATGATCAAGAAAGGGCAGGTGGGCGTGGGCTTCGATCAGGAGATGGTGAAACTCGCGCTGGGCGAAGCGGATCGCGTGCTGGCGCGCACGGATAAGGCGGGCACGAGCGAAGTCTGGAGCTATGTGACCTACGACGGCGACGACGGCCACATGCTCTATCGCGGCTACTACCATCGCTACTATGGCTGGGGTGATCCGCTTTATCCGTATTACATGAACTATCCTTCGCGGCGGATGCGCGAGCAGTTGAAGGTGACGTTTGGCGCGGACGGCAAGGTGGCGAGTATCGAGCAGGAGAAGCGGTGAGGGTGGCGAGGCGTCCGCGAGCGGGGTGGGCTGAGAGCTGAGCGTCTAAAGCTGAGAGTTCGGGCTTCGAAACCGGGGTGGCGGTGTGGGGCTGCGGCGGAGGTGGAGGGTGAGACTGGCCGCGCGCGGAGCGCACGGCCCACCTCGGACACGACGCACCCCGGATACGACGCACCTTCAGGCGTGGACGAGACGGGCGGCGGATTGGCGAACCTTTACATCGACCTTGAGCGAGCGCGTGGGGGCGCCGCGGTAGGTGCCGTTGATGGGGCGGATATCGGCGTAGTCGCGGCCGACGGCGACTTTCACGTAACGGTCGTCGGCGGGGCGGTCGTGGGTGGCGTCGAAGGCGGCCCAACCGTGGCCGGGGATGTAGGCTTCGATCCAGGCGTGGGAAGCCTCGATCTCGCGGGGGCGGCGGGTGGTGTTGAAAAAATAGCCGCTCACGTAGCGGGCGGGAATGCCGAGGCTGCGGCAGAGGCCGAGGTGGACGTGGGCGAAATCCTGGCAGACGCCCATGCGGAGTTTGAGGGCGTCGTTGGCGCGGGTGCTGACGCCGGTGGTCTTGGGCTTGTAGGCGAAGGTGCGGTAGATGTGGCGGCCGAGGCGGCAGACTTCGTTCCAGACATCGCTGCGGCCGTCGGCGAGGGCGTCCTGGGCTTCGCGCCAGAGTTCGACTTCGAGGGGGACGTAGTGGGAGCTGGTGTAGAACTCGGCGAACATCTCGCGTTCGGCGGAGCGTTCGAGGTCGGAGGAGGAGACGGAGGGGACGGGTGGACGGTCGTCGTTGGGGGTGGTCTCGACGATGGAGTGGGCTTCGACGGTGAGCTTGGTGTGGCCTTCGGCGATGTCGAAGTAGTGAATCGTGTTGCCGTAAAAGTCGGAGTATCCCTGCGGGGCGGCGACGGGGTCGAGGCGGAGATCAAACGAGGTGCATTTCTGCACGGCATCGTCGATGGGGCGGAGACGGACTTCGTTGAAGCTGTCGTGCGCCTTGCCGGCGTAGGTGAAGGTCGTGCGGTGGAGAATGCTGAGTTGCATGGCCAGTCGGGCGGTAGAAATTAGGGGCGAGGGGCGCGGGTGAGGCGCGGGTCGCAAATAAATTTGCTCCTACTGCTGCTGTTGTTGCTGCTGCTCTTCGGCGGTGGCCTCGGCGGGGTAGAACATGGTGGTCTGGACGACTTCTTCGCCGATGGTGTCGAGGGTGGTTTGGATTTCCTGGAGGAATTCGTGGAGGCCCTGGTCGATCACGTCGGCGATGCTGAGGGACTGCAAATCGGCGAGGAGGCGGCGGGCGGCGCGGGCGGCGTCGGATTTGGGGCGTGCGCCGGTCTCATCAAGAATGCGGCGGAGCAACTCCTCGACCTGCACGACGCAGTAATGGAGCGAGCGCGGGAAGGAATCGGAGAAGATGAGGAACTCGGCGGCCTTCCACGGGAGGATGGCGCTGACGTGCGCGCGACGGTAAGCCTCGAGGGCGCTGGCGGAGCGGAGCACGGCCTGCCACTGGGCGGTGTCGATGGCGCCGCCGACGTCGGAAGCGCTGGGCAGGAGGATGTGGTATTTAACATCGAGGATACGGGTAGCCTTATCGGCACGTTCGATGAATTTACCAAATTGAATAAACTCCCAGCCCTCGCTGCGGGAGTAGGTGGCGTCGGTGAGGCCTTGGAAAAGATGGGAGGCCTGTTTGATGCGGGCGAAGAATTCGTGCGGGCCGGCGGACCAGACGTCGGTGGTGTTCTGCGACTTTAGGTAGAGGTAGAGTTCGTTGAGCGTCTCCCACATCTCGGCGGAGATCTGGTCGCGGATCATGCGGGCGTTTTCGCGGGCGGAGAAAACGCAGGCGAGGATTGAACTGGGGTTCTTGAGATCGAAGGCGAGAAACTCGGTGACGGTGCGGCTGTTGGCGGCCTTGTAGTGCTCGGCGAAGAGATCCTCTTCGCCGGAGCTGAGGATGATGGAATCCCAATGTTCCTTGAGCTTGGCGTCGTTGAGGCCTTGGAAATCGAGGAGGAACTGCAGGTTCACCTCGAGGAGGCGGGCGATGTTTTCGGCGCGCTCAATGTAGCGGCTCATCCAGTAGAGCGAATGCGCGACGCGGGAGAGCATCACGTTGGTCTGCGGACGGGTAGGAGGAAGTTTGGCGACGGGAGGCACGGGCGGGCGGAATTTTAGATTGAGGATTGCCGATTTTCGATTGCCGGAACGGAAACCGGGCCGGCGGTGGAGCCGGGTTATTCGTCGCCTTGGAGGACCCAGGTGTCTTTGGAGCCGCCGCCTTGGGAAGAGTTGACCACGAGCGAACCCTTGCGGAGAGCGACGCGGGTGAGGCCGCCGGGGGTGACGGTGATCTTCTTGCCGTAGAGAATGTAGGGGCGGAGATCGATGTGGCGGCCCTGGAGCTCGCCTTCGCAATAGGTCGGCGAGCGGGACAGCGCGATCGGGTCTTGGGCGATGAAGTTGCGCGGGTTGGCGGCGACTTGGGCGCGGAAGCTTTCACATTCTTCCTTGGTCGAAGCGGGGCCGATCAACATGCCGTAGCCGCCGGCTTCGTTGGCGGACTTCACGACGAGCTTAGAAATGTTTTCGAGGATGTATTTCCGGTCGAGGGGCTCGGCGGCGAGGTAGGTGTTAACGTTGGCGAGGATGGGCTCTTCGCCGAGGTAGTATTTGATGATCTTCGGAACGTAGGCGTAGATGACCTTGTCGTCGGCGACGCCGGTGCCGATGGAATTGGCGAGGGCGACGTGGCCGGCGCGGGCGGCACCCACGAGACCGGGGACGCCGAGCATGGAGTCGGGGCGGAAGACGCTGGGGTCGAGAAAGTCGTCGTCGATGCGGCGGTAGATCACGTCCACCTGCACGAGGCCGGCGGTGGTGCGCATGAAGACCTTGCTGTCGCGCACGACGAGGTCACGGCCCTCGACGATGGGAATGCCCATCTGGCGGGCGAGGAAGGTGTGCTCGAAGTAGGCGCTGTTGTAGACTCCGGGCGTGAGGAGGACGACGTTGGGCTTATCGGTGCGGTCGGTCGCGAGGTAGAGCAACGAGTCGAGGAGCGCCTCGCCGTAGGTCTCGACGGGGCGGACGCCGTAGCTGGAGAAGAGATTGGGGAAGGCGCGGCGCATCGCGACGCGGTTCTCGAGCATGTAGGACGCGCCGGACGGGCAGCGGAGGTTGTCTTCGAGGACGAGGTAGTTGCCGTGGTGATCGCGGATGAGATCGGTGCCGCAGATGTGAACGTAGATGTCGCGGGGGACATTGAAGTTCATGAACTCGCGGCGGAAGTGTTTCGCGCCGAGGATGAGGGCGGCGGGGACGATCTTGTCTTTCAGTATCTTCTGCTCGTGGTAAAGATCGTGGAGGAAAAGGTTGAGCGCGGTGATGCGCTGGATAAGGCCGGCCTCGAGCTTCGACCATTCGGCGCCGGGGATGATGCGCGGGATGAGATCGAAGGGAAAAATACGCTCGGTGCCCTCGGAGTCGTTATAGACGGTGAAGGTGACGCCGCGGCGGAGGAACGCGAGGTCCACGGCGGCGCGGCGCTGGTTGAAATCGGCTTCGGGGAGCGTCGCAAGACGTTCGGCGAGGCGGCGATAATGGGGGCGAACGGTTTGGCCGCCGGGCTCGAACATTTCGTCGAAGAATGCGCCGGAGTCGTAGGTGGTGCTGATGAGCGACACGGGAAAGGGTTTGGGTTGCTGGCGTCTCCTGAGCAAGTCCTTTGCCAGCGGACGGCGTGGTGGGGGCGGAAGTCGTTTCCGGGGTGATGGCTACAGCGGGTGAGCGTCTCGTCGGCGGACGACGCGACGGGGTGCAAGTGTTGGTGAGTGCCGACTTACGTGAGGCGGCCGCCGGTCGGGCGGAGAAAGGGGGCGCAAAAAACGCGGCGTGAAAGAAACGTGCCGGCGACTATCTGGTTACTGGCGCGGGGAGCGCCGCGACGCGGTTGCGAGGTTCGTGAAGTATCGGCTCGTGCGATAGCCGGGGAACGCCACTTTGGGCTTTCAGTAATAGGAAACGACTATGGAGCTCCACCAACTTCGCTACTTTCTCGCCGTGGCGCGCACGCGTAATTTCAGCCGGGCGGCGGAGCAGTGCCGCGTGGCGCAGCCCTCGCTGAGTCAGCAGATCATGAAGCTGGAGGGCGAACTGGAGGAGCGGTTGTTCGAACGCACCAAGCGCGAGGTCTCGCTCACGTCGGCGGGAGAGCTTTTCCGTCAGCATGCCGAGCGCGTGCTCGATGAGGTCGAGCAGGCGCGGGACAAGATGCGCGAGGTGCGGGGGCTGTTGCGCGGGCGGGTGGCGTTGGGCGCGCTGCCGACGATCGCGCCGTATTTCCTGCCGACGCGTTTACGGGCGTTTGCCGCGAAGTTTCCCGGGATCGAGGTGGTCGTGCATGAAGACACGACGGAGCAACTCGCGCGGGCGGTGCTCGCGAAGGAGATCGACGTGGCGCTGCTGAGCCTACCGGTGGAGCGCACGGGGTTGGTGGCCGAGGAGTTTTTCGACGAGGACCTCGTGGTGGCGTTGCCGGCGGGTCATGCGCTGGCGAAGAAGCGGGCGCTCACGCTCGATGATCTCGAGCACGAGGCGTTTATTTTGATGAAGGAAGGGCACTGCCTGGCGGGACAGGCGTTGCAGTTTTGCCGGCTCAACGGCTTTGCGCCGCGCGTGAGTTTTCGCAGTGCGCAGATCGAGACGGTGATGGCGTTCGTGGCGGCGGGTTGGGGTGTATCGATCGTGCCGGCGATGGCGCAGCGGCGGATGCCGGTGGACGGAGTGCGTTACCGGAGGCTTGCGGGAATGACGCGATCCGTGGGTGTGCTCTATCGCTCGGCGCGACCGTTGAGCGGCGCGGCGCGGGCGCTGGTGGATTTTCTGCGGGCGAAGGGCTAGCGCCGGATCGCGGACCACGCGGTGCCGGCGAGGATGAGGGCGGCGCCGACGAGTTCGGTGGTAGAAAAATGTTCGGCGAAGAATAGCCAGCCGCCGAGGGCTACGCCGGGCGGGACGAGCATTTGCCAGAGCGAGCCTTCGCCGGCGGGGAGATCGCGGAAGGCGCGGGTCATGGTGATCTGGCCGAGTCCGGCGGTGAGACTGGCGACGAGGAGGAGGAACCAGCCGAAGGGCGGAATGGATTCCGGGTGGAAGGCGGCGGGGACGGCGCAGATGATGAGACCGTAAACGCACTGGGCGCCGAAGATCGTCGAGGTGTGCTCGGTGTCGTGGAGCTGGCGGATAGTGACGACGACGTAGGCCGAGGCCAAGGCGACGGCGAGTGCGACGAGATCGTAGAAGCGGGGATGGGCGTCGGAGGCGAAGACGTTGGTGAGAAGCGCGAGGCCGGCGAAGGTGATGACGGCGCCGACGACGAACACGGGGCGGAGTTTTTCGCCGAGCCAGAAAGCTGCCATGAAGGCGGCGAATACGACGTAGGTGTTACCGATGAGGATGGCGCGACCGGCGCCGAGTTCGACGACGGTGAGATAGGTGCCGTAAACGCCGAGGCCGCCGACGAGGCCGCGTCCGACGAGCTTGCGGTTGGTGAAGAGATTTCGCGGGGCGAATTCGCGCGGATAGATCGCGTAGATGATGCCGAGGCCGATGACGAAGCGGGCGCAGGAGATGAGCCAGACGTTGACGGCGTGGTAGCGGCCGAGAGCGCGGATGATGAGAATATTGGCCGTGAAGGCGGCCGCCGAGACCAGCATGAGCGCGACGCCGCGGCGATGGTGCGCGGTGAGAGCGGATGCGCTCGGTAGGGCGGCAGTTTTAGACATCCTCGGAGAACCGCAAAACAAGACGCCCGGCCGGGGATCGTGTTGCGAAGCGGCGGGGTTCGGCGACCCCGCCCTACAACTCAGAGCGCGTGGATGGCGCTCTTGTTGACGGCGAGGGCGGCTTCTTTGATCGCCTCGCTCATCGTGGGATGGGCGTGGACCGTGCGGCCGAGGTCTTCGGCGCTGCCGCCGTATTCCATGTGCGCGACGATCTCGCTGATGAGCTCACCGGCGTTGCGGCCGAGGATTTGGGCACCGAGAATTTTGTCGGTCTTCGCGTCGGCGATGATCTTCACGTAGCCATCGGTGGCATCGGCGGCGATGGCGCGGCCGTTGGCGGCGAAGTTGAACTTGCCGATGTTGACGGCGATGCCGGCGGCCTTCGCCTGATCTTCGCCGAGGCCGACGCTGGCGACCTCAGGGTCGGTATAAACGATGCCGGGGACGAGGTCCCAGTTGATGTGACCGGCTTTGCCGGCGATCCACTCGGCGACGGCGGCGCCGTCTTCCTCGGCCTTGTGTGCGAGCATGGGGCCGGCGACCACGTCACCGATGGCCCAGATGCCGGGGGTGGTGGTCTTGAGGTGAGCGTCCACTTTGATGCGTTTCTTTTCGTCGAGCTGCACACCGGCCTGGTCGAGGCCGAGGCTGTCGGTGAACGGTCGGCGGCCGACGGCGACGAGGACCTTGTCGGCGGGGAATTCGAGTTTCTTGCCGTCGCGCTCGGCGGTGAGGATTCCAGGACGGCCTGACGCAAGGTCAGGCCCTACAAAGCCGGTGACCTTGGCGCCGACTTCTATTTTGAGGCCCTGTTTTTGGATGATGCGGGTGAAATTGCGGACGATATCGTCGTCGTAGGTGGCGATGATTTTAGGGAGGAACTCAACCACGGTGACTTCACTGCCGAGGCGCGACCAGACGGAGCCGAGCTCGACGCCGATGACGCCGCCGCCGACGACGACGAGTTTTTTGGGGACGGCGGGGAGATTGATGGCGTGGTCGGACGAGATGATCGTCTGGCCGTCGAACTTCATGAACGGGAGCTCGACGGGCGCGGAGCCGGTGGCGATGACGATGTTCTTCGCGGTGAGTTTTTCGACGGTGTCGGACGTCGCGCCCGGAGGTCGCGACGTCACCTCGATCTCGAGGGCGGACACGAAAGTTGCGGCACCGGTGATGACGGTGACCTTGCGGGCCTTGGCGAGCATCGCGAGGCCGCCGACGTTTTTGGCGACGACCTCATCCTTGCGCTTCAACATCGTGGCGAGATCGAAGTCGACCGAGCCGAACTTGATGCCGTGGACGGCGGCGTGGGTCTTGGCGAAGGCGACGTGCTCGGAGGAGTGGAGCAGGGCTTTGCTGGGAATGCAGCCGACGTTGAGGCAGGTGCCGCCGAGGGTGGCGCGCTTCTCGATGAGGGCGACTTTGAGGCCGAGCTGGGCGGCGCGGAAGGCGCACACGTAGCCGCCGGGGCCGGCGCCGATGACGATGAGGTCGAAAGATTGGGAAGGCATGGAGAAGTAGCGAGTAGCGAGTAGTGGGTAGCGGGTAGCGAGTAGAGAAGCACCGTAGGCGTGGGCGGAGCTTTTGGTATGCTCGCTACTCACTACCCGCTACTCGCTACTTCAGATTTCAGATCGCGAGGAGGAGGCGGGCGGGGTCTTCGATGGCCTGCTTCACCTTCACGAGGAAGGTGACGGCTTCCTTGCCGTCCACGAGGCGGTGATCGTAGCTGAGGGCGAGATACATCATCGGGCGGATGACGACTTGGCCGTTGATCGCGACGGGGCGGTCGTTGATGGCGTGGAGGCCGAGGATGGCGCTCTGCGGGGCGTTGATGATCGGGGTCGAGAGCATCGAGCCGAAGGTGCCGCCGTTGGTGATCGTGAAGACGCCGCCTTCGAGGTCGGCGAGGGTGATTTTGCCGTCGCGGGCGCGCTTGGCGACGTCGCCGATGGCTTTCTCGATGCCCGCCATACTGAGCGTGTCGCAATCGCGGATGACGGGGACCATGAGGCCCTTCTCGGTGGAGACGGCGACGCCGACGTCGTAGTAATTATTTTGGACGATCTCGGTGCCGTCGATCTGCGCGTTGATGGCGGGGATTTCTTTGAGGGCATTAACGACGGCCTTCGCGAAGAAGGACATGAAGCCGAGCTTGAAGCCGTTCTTTTTGACGAAGTCGTCCTGATACTTCGTGCGGAGCGCCATCACGGCGGACATATCGACCTCGTTGAAGGTCGTGAGCATGGCGGCCTCGTGCTGGGCGGCGACGAGACGCTGCGCGATCTTCTGGCGCAGCGGGGTCATCTTCCTCCGGGACTGCCGGGCAGTCGGGGAGGATGGATTTTCGATTTTCGATTTCGGATTTTCGATTGTCGGAGTGGAGACGGGAGCAGGTGCCGCTGGAGCGGCGGCGGATTTTTCACCGGCGGCGAGCATATCGCCCTTGGTGACGCGGCCAGCTTTGCCGGAGCCGGTGACGTTGGCAGGGTTGACGCCGGTCTCTTCGGCGAGGCGGCGGACGGCGGGCGACTCGGTCGTCGCCGGTTTCGAATTTTGGGTTTCGGGTTTCGAGTGTGCAGCGGCGGGAGCGGCGCCTGCGGAGGCGTCGGAATCGATGGTGGCGACGAGTTCGCCGATTTTTACTTCGGCGCCAGCGGCGGCCTTGAGGGTGATTTTACCGGCGGATTCGGCGGTGCCTTCAGAGGTGATCTTGTCGGTCTCGAGCTCGAAGAGGGGCTGATCCTTTTTGACGATGTCGCCGTCTTTGACGTGCCATTTGGCGAGGACGCCGGAGCTGATGGATTCGCCCATGGGCGGGATTTTGACTTCGAGGAGAGGCATGTTTTGGGAAGGTGAAAGGTTTAAGGGATAAGGGCGTAATCCGGATTTTTGATCAGAGCGTGAAGGCGTCGTTGAGGAAGGCGGTGAGTTCCATGCGATGGAGGGCGAGGTTGCCGACGGCGGGGGACGCGGAGGCGTCGCGACCGGCGTAGGTGGGCTTGCGGCCGAAGATCTCCTCGAGCTGCGGCGCGATGTAGGACCACGCGCCCATGTTCTGCGACTCTTCCTGCGCCCAGATCAGGCGCGTGCCGTGGCCGTAGGTATCGGAGAGTTTGGCGAGGGCGTTTTTGTGGAGCGGGTAGAGCTGCTCGACGCGGATGATCGCGGTGTCGGTGATCTTGTTCTTCGTGCGGTAGTCCACGAGGTCGTAGTAAACTTTGCCGGAGCAGAGGATCACGCGCTCGGCTTTCTTCGGTGCGGTCGGATCGTCGATGATTTCCTGGAAGCTGCCGGAGGTGAAGTCTTCGAGTTGGGAAACGGCGGCGGGATGGCGCAGGAGAGATTTGGGCGACATCACGACGAGCGGCTTGCGGAAATCGCGCTTCATCTGGCGGCGGAGCGCGTGGAAGAAGTTCGCGGGCGTGGTGATGTTGGCGACTTGGATGTTGTCCTCGGCGCAGGATTGGAGGAAGCGCTCGAGGCGGGCGGAGGAGTGCTCGGGGCCCTGGCCCTCGTAGCCGTGCGGGAGGAGGAGCACGATGCCGCTGTTGCGCTGCCACTTCGATTCGCCGGCGGTGATGAACTGGTCGATCATGACCTGAGCGCCGTTGGCGAAGTCGCCGAACTGCGCTTCCCAGATGCAGAGCATCTCGGGATAATCGAGGGAGTAGCCGTAATCGAAACCGAGCACGGCGACCTCGGAGAGGAGCGAGTTGTAAACGCAGAAGCGGCCGGTGGCGCCGGGGATGTTTTTAAGCGGCGTGTATTTTTCACCGGTCTCGGCGTCGTTGAGGACGGCGTGGCGGTGGGTGAACGTGCCGCGTTCGCAGTCCTGACCGCTGAGGCGGATCGGAACGCCCTCGGCGAGGAGCGTGCCGAACGCGAGGGCTTCACCGAAACCCCAGTCGATCGGGCTGCCGTCTTTGTGCGCGGTGACGCGCGCATCGAGGAAGCGCTTGATCTTGGGGTTGAGCTTGAAGGTGGCGGGAACGGTCGTGAGTCCCTTGACGACGTTATCAATCACGTCGCGTGCGACGCCGGTAGCGACGGGCGTGTGATGATAGTCGGGTTGGAAAACGGCGGTCGAGCCCTTGAAGGCATCGCCGGGTTTGGCTTTTGCGCGCTTGGCGATCTTGTCGGCTTCGCGCTGCTTCGCTTTGGCGAGATTTTCTTCGAGGGAGGCGGAATATTCCGCGGTGATCGCGTCGCCTTCGGCGGCGGTGATGGTGGAAGCGCTGACGAGTTGCTTGGTGTAGATCGCGGAGACGAGTTCGTGGGCGGCGATCTTTTTGTAGAGTGTGGGCTGGGTGAAAGCGGGTTCGTCGGTCTCGTTGTGGCCGTGGCGACGGAAGCAATACATGTCTATAAAGACGTCGCGGTGGAATTTCTCGCGGAATTCGAGGGCGAGTTGGGAGACCATGCACACGGCTTCGGCGTCGTCACCGTTCACGTGGAAAATGGGGGCCTCGATCATCTTGGCGACGTCGGTGCAGTAACGCGTGGAGCGGGCGTCGCGGGGATCGGTGGTGAAACCGATCTGGTTGTTGATGACGAAGTGGAGCGTGCCGCCGGTGCGGTAGCCGGGGAGCTGGGAGAAATTGAGAACCTCGGCGACGACGCCCTGACCGGCGACGGCGGCGTCACCATGGATGAGGAGTGGGAGAACCTTGGTGCGCGTCTCGGTGTCGCCGCGGATGCGCTGGCGGGCGCGGGCCTTGCCCTCGACGACGGGATTCACGATCTCGAGGTGAGACGGATTGGCGGCGAGGCGGACCTCGACCTTGGCGCCGGAAGTGGTGGTGAGGATGGACTCGTAGCCGAGGTGGTATTTCACGTCGCCATCTCCGGCGACGGTATCGGGCAGATAGTTTTCGGAGAACTGTTCGAAGAGCTGGTCGAATGATTTCCGCATCACGGAGCAGAGGACGTTGAGACGACCGCGGTGGGCCATGCCCATGACGATCTCCTCGACGCCGACGTCGGGGCTGTGGTCGATGATCGCATCGAGCGCCGCGATGATGGTCTCGCCGCCCTCGAGGGAGAAACGCTTCTGGCCGACGTATTTCGTGTGGAGAAATTTCTCGAAGAGCTCGGCTTTGTGGACGCGGCGGAGAATGCGGACCTTCTGGGGCTTGGTGAAATTCGGTTGGAGGCGGGAGGACTCGATGCGGTCCTGGAGCCAGCGGCGCGTGTCCGTGTCCTGGATATGCGCGCACTCGATGCCGACGTGGCCGCAGTAGGTTTGTTGGAGTGCGGCGACGATGTCGCGGAGCTTCATCTGACCGCCGCCGAGGTAGGTGCCGGTGTCGAAGGACGTGTCGAGATCGGCGGAGGAAAGGTGGAATTGCTCTAGGGAAAGTTTCGCGACGGGGGCGGGCGCGTCGCTGAGCGGGTCGAGATGCGACTGGAGGTGGCCGATCGCGCGGTAGGCGTTGATGAGATAGTGGACGCTGGCCTGCTTGAGGCTGTCCACGATGGCGACGCCGTTGGCCGGGGTGGTGCCGTCGGAAGGAGCGGCGAGCGCGGAGGCGAGGGAGCCGTTGCCATTACCGAGGGCGAAACCTTGGAAGAAGGCGCGCCACGTGGGGTCGACGGAATCGGGATTATCAAGCCAGGCTTGATACATCTGCTCGATCACAGCCGAGTTGGCGCGGGTCGGGACGGTCAGGGAATTCATGGAAACGTGAGGGTGAAGATTGGGAGGATAAAGAATGGCGCGACTGCGTGAAGAGACGAGGGAGGCTGCGCACGCGGTAGCGCCAATGAGAGGTTTATGAGCAGATTAAGCAGGGGTCTCGGGCGGAGACAAGCGCGCGAGGGCAGGTCTGGGGGATTGCAATGGGGCTTAAGAAGGGTAGCAGATGAGATTAGTAACTCAGCTAAACGCCCGGCGGCCTTGCCGGCGGCGCAAAACCTCTAAACCTGCTCAATTTATGGAGATACAAATCAAGCAAGCCGTTGTGGCCCTGATGGCTGCGATCAAGACAGGCGACGGCCAAACCGTGGCGGAAGAGATGGCGCGGCTGGATGATTTTCTAATGCAAGGGCGTCTGACTCTGCACCCGCAACTCGTGCATTTCCTTGAGAAACGGAGCTATCCGAAGGCGCTGATGTTTCTCGGCGGGGAGACGGATATACCGGTCGGGATTTGCGGGGGTGGGCGGGGTAAAGGTTAAAAAATTAATTTAGAAGCCAAGAAATCACGACGATGAGCACACACGGAAAGATTGCGACGGACGGCGGGCAGGGGCTCGGTCAAAATCCGTTTGGGGCGCTGATTGGCGCGGGGTTGCCCTCCTTCGCCAAGGCTTCGGAGGTCACGGCCCTGCCGGCTAATAAAATTCCCGCTGCCAAGCCGGAGAAGAATCGCGGGCGGGTAGAAGTGCGCCGTGAGACCGGCGGTCGCGGAGGAAAGACCGTGACGACCGTGAGTGGTTTTTTGGGAATCGGCCTGCCGGAAAAAGAGCAGCTCTGCAAAAAAATGCGCGGCGCTTGCGGCTGCGGCGGCACCGTCAAGGACGGCATGATCGAGATTCAAGGCGACCAGCGCGAAACGGTGGCGCGGATTTTAACCGAGGCTGGGTTTCGCGCGGTGATGGCGGGCGGGTGATGGCGCGCCGATTGATACCAACGTCTGGTGATATCTGGACGATAGCGAACCACCACTCGCCCACGCTCGCAGCTACGATAAGTCAAAAACTCAACTGACGTTGGTATGAGTAGCGAGGACACGTAGAGAACGAATGCGGGCGTCGCCTGCTCGGCCAATTGCTTGGTTACGCGGCTAATCCCGCAGCCAGCGCCAGCGCGCTCTTGGCGCGGTTCATGATGTAAAGGTGGTAGCCGGGAGCGCCGTGGGCGACAAGGTCGCGGATTTGCGTGAGCGCCCAGTCGAGGCCGATGATTTCGACGACTTCGGTGTTCTCGGCGGCGACTTCGAGGCGCTTGATGAGCGGCGCGGGGAGGGCGGCGCCGCACATGGCGGTGAAGCGTTGGACTTGTTTCAACGAGAGCACGGGCATGAGGCCGGGGACGATGGGAACATTGATGCCGGCGGCGCGGCATTTTTCGACGAATCGGTAGTAAACGGCGTTGTCGAAGAAGAGCTGCGTCGTCACGAAAGCGGCGCCGGCGTCCACTTTGCGCTTCAGGGCGTCGAGGTCGGCTTCGAGGGTCGAGGCTTCGGGGTGTTTTTCGGGATAGCCACCGACGCCGAGGCAGAAGTCGGGGTGGCGGGCTTTGAGGAGGGAGACGAGTTCGTTGGCGTAGCGGAGGCCGTCGGCGGTCGCGGTGAACGTGGTGGCGCCCTTGGGCGGATCGCCGCGGAGGGTCATGATATTGCGGAAACCACCGGCGTGGATGCGGTCGGCGAGTTCGTGCAATTCGGCGCGGGTGTGGCCGACGCACGTGAGGTGCGGCATGACCGTGAAGCCGAGTTCTTGGCGAAGGAGGGCGCTGACTTGGGCGGTGCGTTCACGGGTGGTGCCGCCGGCGCCGTAGGTGACGGAAACGAAATCGGGAGAAATACTGCGGAGGGCGGTCGCGGTCTGGCGGAGGGCCTCGACGCCGGCGTCGTCCTTGGGTGGGAAAAATTCCAGCGAGCGCAGGGGACGGTTGAGCGCGAACAGGTCGGAAATTGAACGATCAGCCGGCGCCGGCGAGGCGGGCGAGGGTGCAGAGGCGTTGGGCTCGGTTGAATTCACATATCAACACATGGGCGAGCGTTGATATGTGTAAAGGGCGGAGTTAGTCCGCGCAATCGTGAGGTCAGGCCCGCTTGGGCGGAGTTGGCAGGAAAACCGTGAGCAGGCCGAGGAGCGGCAGGAAAGAGCAGACGTGAAAGACGTAGTTGATGCCTTGGTGATCGGCGAGGGCCCCGAGGGCGGCGGAGCCGATGCCGCCCATGCCGAAGGCGAAGCCGAAGAAAATCCCGGAGACGAGGCCGACGCGGCTGGGGATGAGTTCCTGGGCGTAGACGAGGATGGCGGAAAAGGCTGAGGCGAGGATGAGGCCGATGACGACGGTGAGCGCGGCGGTCCAGAAGAGGTTGGCGTAGGGCAGAAGGAGGGTAAACGGAGCGACGCCGAGGATGGAAACCCAGATGACGGCTTTGCGGCCGATGCGGTCGCCGACGGGACCGCCGATGATTGTGCCGGCGGCGACAGCGCCGAGGAACAAAAAGAGGAGGAGTTGCGAGGTCTGGATCGAGACGTGAAATTTCTCGATGAGGTAGAACGTGTAGTAGCTGCCGAGGCAGGCCATGTAGAAATATTTCGAGAAGATCAGCACGGCGAGAATCGCGATGGCGGCGATCACGCGGTTGCGGGGCAACGTGGCGACTTTGGCGGCGGTGCGTTTGGCGGCGTGGAGGTGGGTGAGCTGGGCGCGATACCAATGGCCGACACGAGATAGCAACAGGAAGCCGACGATGGGCACGATGACGAACCACGCGATGTGGGTCTTGGTGCGATGCGCGATCACGAGGGCGGCGAGGAGGGGGCCGAGGGCGCTGCCGGCGTTGCCGCCGACTTGGAAGAGGGATTGCGCGAAGCCGTGTTTGCCGCCGGATGCCATGCGCGCGACGCGTGACGCTTCGGGATGGAAAATGGATGAGCCGAGACCGACGAGGGCGGCGGCGGCGAGGACGGTGAAAAAGGTGTTGGCGAGTGCGAGGAGGACGAGGCCGACCAGCGTGAAGACCATGCCAGCGGCTAGGGAGTAGGGCTGGGGATGACGATCCGTGTAGAGACCGACCACGGGTTGGAGGAGCGATGCGGTGAGTTGAAACGCGAGTGTGATCAGGCCGATCTGCGCGAAGCTGAGGTGCAGCGATTCTTTTAGCAGCGGGTAGATCGCGGGGATGAGCGACTGGATGGTGTCGTTGAGGAGGTGGCCGGCGCTGATCGCGAAGAGGATGCGCAGTGCAGTGGTGCTAGCGGCGGGCGCGGGGGCCGGAGCGGGTCCGGAGCTAAAGGCGGTGGCGGAACTCATGCGGAGTTTTTGAATGAGGGAATGGCCGCGAAGAGGCGCTGGAGGCGCAAGGAAAACCTCGGGCGTGGCCGGAGTAGGTGGGCGGTTGAGCGCGGTTGAGCGCGGGCGGTGGGCAATAGGGCGGACTGAAGTCCGCCCTACTTCGTTTACGCGTTGGCGAGCTCGCGGGCTTTTTCCGTTTTGAGGCGGAGTTGGCCGCAGGCGGCGTCGATCTCGTGGCCTTTTTCGCGGCGGAGTGTGACGGGCACGCGGGCGGCGCGGAGGACATCGGCGAAGCCTTCTTGCACTTGCACGCTCGGGCGTTTCCACGGAAGGCCCTCAACGGTGTTGTAGGGAATGATGTTCACGTGGGCGTGAAGGTCGCGGGCGATGTCGCGGAGCTCGCCGGCCTGATCGACGGAATCGTTGACGTCCTCGATGAGGATGAACTCGAGCGTGACCATGCGACCGTGTTTCTCGGAGAACTCGCGGACGGCGGGGATGAGTTTCTCGAGGGGATACGCCTTGTTGACGGGCATGATTTTCTCGCGGACCTCGTTGGTCGCGCCGTGGAGCGAGACGGCGAGGCGGAAGCCAATGGGCTCCTCGGCGAGTTTTAGGATCTTCGGAACGAGGCCGCTCGTGGAAACGGTGATGCGGCGGGCGCCGAAGCCGAGACCCCACTCGGCGTTGAGGATGGTGAGGGCGCGGATGAGGGCGTCGTAGTTGGCGAGGGGCTCGCCCATGCCCATGACGACGATGTTGTCGAAGGAGGCGAGCTCGGGGCGGGCGCGGGGCGTGGTGGCGTCTTCGCGGTAGCAGACGTGGAGGAGCTGTGAAACGATTTCGCCGGCGGACATGTCGCGCTTGAGGCCGGCGAGACCGCTGGCGCAGAACACGCAACCCATGGCGCAGCCGACCTGCGTGGAGATGCAGATGGTTTTGCGGGAAAGCTCCTCGCCGACATCCGACTGCGGGGCGCGGATGATGACGGACTCGATGAGGGAGCCGTCGCGGAGCTCGAGGAGGAGTTTGTCGGTGACGTCGTTGGACTCTTTATGGAGAACGAGGGTCGAGGGCGTAAGGTCGAAGGTGGCCTCGAGCTTCGTGCGGAGGGGTTTCGGGAGGTTGGTCATCGCGTCCCAGGTGCGGGCGCGTTTTTTGTAAACCCAGTCGAGAATCTGTTTCGCGCGGAAGGTCGGCTCGCCCAGCTCGCGGAGATGCGCGGTGAGCGTGTCGAGGGTTTCGCCGAAGAGGGCGGGTTTCTCGGGTGTGAATTTCATGAGGGGCAGAACGTAGGGCGCGCGGGCGAGCGCGCAAGCTGCGTCGCGGGCGTGCGATCAGGGTTTGAGCCAGCGGACGAACCACTCGCGGGCGGCGACGAGAGACTCGGGGAGGACCTTGTGACCGGTGTTGTGCTGGATACGGAGGACGAATTTTTCATCGGCATCGGCGGCGTGGTAGGCGGCGCGGGCGGCATCGGCGCAGAGCTGGACACCAGGGAGCGGGGTGCGCGGGTCGATCTCGCCGTTGATGGCGAGGAGCGGACGGGGTGCGATCAACGGGACCATCGCGGGGCCGTCGAACTCGCGGTCGAGGCCGGGCGCGACGCGGGTATAAAACGTATGGACGAAGGCGGCGCCGGGCTGGGCGACGCCGGAGTCTTTGGCGGCGGCGGCGAAGGCGGCTTGCACGGTGCCGATGCGGGACTGCCAAGCGTTGTTTTCGACAGCCCATCGGAAACTTTCCACGGCGATGCAGGGCACGGCGACGGCGACACGGGGGTCGGCGGCGGCGGCGAGATAGGTCTCGATGCCGCCTTTCGATATGCCGAAGAGGCCGATGCGTTTTGGGTCAACGTCGGCGCGGGTCTCGAGGTAGTCGATAAGGCGCATGACGTCCCAGGCAGTGTCGTAGAAAAACGGGAGTTCGCGGCCGGTGCGGAAGGTGCGGAGAAGGGCGTCGATGTAGTCGGCGGAGCCTTTACCGGATCGGGAGCGGGCTCCGTGATAGCGTCCGTCGATGGCGATGGCGATGAAGCCGGCGTGGGCGAGCTCGGTGAGAAAGGGGAGTTCGCTTTCCTTGCTGCCGCCGGTGCCGTGGAGGACGATGACAACGGGGCGGGGGGCGGCGGTGGAAGCGGAGCGGAGGAGGATGCCCGGGACGCGGTTGGTGGCGTCGGCGGCGTAGCTAAAGTCGAGGCGGGTGAGGTTGGTGGCGGGCGCGGATGCCTCGCGGAACTCGGGGGCGAGCGGCACTCGGGGCCGGTCGATGAGTTTGAGAAACGCCGCGCGGGTGTCGGCGGCGAGGTGCGGGGCGGTGGCGAGGAACAACGCGGCGATGATTCTCCAGACGGGGGCGCGGGTTGTCATGCGCGCGATTCAGCGAGGTGGAATCGCACGCGGCAAGGCAGGAGGGGGCGCGGGGAGGCGGGACCTCGCTCAGGGCGTGGACGGCGGATTAGGGATAATCCGCCCTACCGCGTGAGCGCGCGGTTGAGGGCGCTGACGATGGCTTTAATCGAGGCGAGCTCGATGTTGGTGTCGATGCCGGCGCCGTAGAGGGCGAGGCCGCGTTCGGTTTTGATTTGGATGTAACTCACGGCGCGCGCTTCGGCGCCGCTGCCGAGGGAGTGCTCGCTGTAGTTGAGCACGTCGAATTTCGGGAGCTGCGTGGTGGCGAGGGCGCGGACGAAGGCGTCGATCGGACCGTTGCCAGTGCCGGTGAGCGTGTGCGCCGCGCCAGCGAGCGAGATGACGGCCTCGCAGTGGACGGCGCTGTTGCGCTCGGCGGTTTTGAAATGCTGGAGCGAGAGGGCGTGCGTGGTCTGCTCGAGATATTCGGCGCGGAAGATCGCGTTGATTTCCTCGGAGGAGAGCTCGGTGCCCTTGGCGTCGGCGCGGTCGTTGATGAGTTTGCCGATCTCCTTGTGCATGAGCTTTGGCAACTGGAAGCCGAAGTCGTTTTCGAGGACGTAGGCGACGCCGCCTTTGCCGGATTGGCTGTTGATGCGGATGATCGCCTTGTAGCTGCGGCCGAGGTCGGCGGGGTCGATCGGAATGTAAATCACGTCCCACGGCGCGTCGGGCTTTTGGACGGCCCAGGACTTTTTGATGGCGTCTTGATGCGAGCCACTGAAGGCCGTGAAAACGAGTTCGCCGGCGTAGGGCTGGCGCGGCGGGACTTCGAGTTTCGTGCAACGCTCGTAAACGTCGCGGATGTGATTGATGTCCGAGAAATCGAGGCCGGGGTGAATGCCGTGCGTGTAGAAATTCAGCGCGACGGTGACGATGTCGAGGTTGCCGGTGCGTTCGCCGTTGCCGAAGAGGGTGCCCTCGACGCGGTCGGCGCCGGCGAGTAAGGCGAGTTCGGTGGCGGCGACGCCGGTGCCGCGGTCGTTGTGCGTATGGAGGGAGATGAGCGTGCGGTCGCGGCGCGTGAGGTGCGTGGACATCCACTCGATCTGGTCGGCGTGGACGTTGGGCGTGGCGTATTCGACGGTGGCGGGGAGGTTGAGGATGATTTTGTTCTCAACGGTGGGCGACCAGACGTCGGTCACGGCCTCGCAAATCTCCAAGGCGAAATCCAGCTCGGTGCTCGTGAAGCTTTCCGGCGAATATTGGAAACGCACGTAGGTGCCGGCGGCGGCGAGGGCGGCGGTGTGCTGTTTCACCCATGCGGTGCCGCGGGTCGCGATAGTGACGATGTCGGCGCGGGTGGCGTTGAAGACGTGGTGGCGCTGCGACGGCGAGGTGGAGTTGTAGAGATGGAAAATAATTTGCTTCGCGCCGCGGAGGGCCTCGCAGCTACGCGTGATGAGATCTTCGCGGCATTGGCAGAGGATCTGGATGGCGACGTCGCCGGGGATGCGTTTCTCCTCGATGAGGCGGCGGCAGAAATCGAATTCGATCTGGGAAGCGGACGGGAAACCGATCTCGATTTCTTTGAAGCCGATGTTCACGAGCAGTTGGAAATATTCGAGCTTCTCCTCGACGCTCATGGGCTGGGCGAGGGCTTGGTTGCCATCGCGGAGATCGACGCTGCACCAGATCGGGGCGTGGGTGAGGGTGCGGTTGGGCCACTGGCGGTTGGGCAGGGCGACGGGCGGGAACGGGCGGTATTTCGTGACGGGCGCGGATTGCATGGCGAAACGGGAGTCGGAAAATGAAAAGGTTGGACGAACGGGGGACAGGAAGCGAGCAGGCGAACCGTCGGACCGCACGGGGGCGGGACGGGTATTTTCAATCAGGCCAACGCGCGATCAACCGCTAGGCGGTCAATTAACGATCGCGCGTATTCGTAAGTCGAAGGGCCTGGGAGAGGAGAGACATTGCTGCGAAGGAAGGGCTATCGGCGCGTCGGTGGCGGAGTCAAGGCGCAGGATTTTTGCGGCCTGTAACTTGGAGAAGGCGAAGCCCGTCTTGCTTCCTGTGTTGGATATCAACTCCATCTCCCTATGCCTGATGAACAGTCGTTCGACGTGGCTGCTTGCCTTGAGCGCGTCCGTAAACGTGATCAGGCCGCTGCGCGTGAGCTGGTCGATCATCTCTACCCGCTGGTCATCCGGATCGTTCGCTCGCACCTCCCTCGGCGCGTCGCCGAGGAAGATCTCACTCAGGAAATCTTTCTGAAGATGTTCACGCGACTCGAACAATATCAGGGCGCGGTGCCGTTTCCGCACTGGGTGTCGCGGATTGCGGTGACGACCTGCATCGACCAACTGCGCGCGCAGAAGCGCCGGCCGGAATTTCGCTGGGCGGATCTCTCGGAGAACGAGGCGGATGTGCTCGACGCGGTCATGACGAGCGAGAACGACGTGCCGGCCAACGATGCCATGGCGGCGCATGAGTTGGTTTATAAATTGCTCGATCAGCTCAAGCCGGACGACCGGATGGTCATTCAGCTGCTCGATTTGGAGCAAAAAACTATCGTCGAGATCGGCAACCTCACCGGCTGGAATGCGTCTCTTATCAAGGTGCGCGCATTTCGCGCGCGTCGAAAGTTGCGGAAACTATTTCTAGAACTACAACAAAAGGAACGCTCATGAATCCAAACGACCACAACCAACCTTGGGCGCGGCTCACCGCCGCCGCTCGTCGCGCCCCGCTTGGGGGTGAGACGGCTGCTCCATATGGTTTCTCGACGCGCGTAGCCGCGCTGGCGTTCGCTGCAGAGCGGCCGATCCGCTCGTTATTCGAACGCTTTTCTATCCGCGCGGTCGCTGTGGCCGGCTTGCTGGCCGTCTTGAGCGTGGCTGCGAATTACTCTGCGCTCGTTCCCGTCGCCTCGGCCGCATCAGAGGATGAACTCGTCGCGGGGGTGGATCCGGTCTCGGTGTTTCTGGCCCCGATCGAGTAACGAATGAGCAAGCCTTGGAAAGTCATCCTCGCGTTTGTGAGTGTCTTTTTGGCCGGAGCCATTTTTGGCGGTTTGCTGCTTATGCGCTTCAACCCGCGCGGGGGGAACCCGCCGAAACGGGCTTCTAATAATTTGCCCCCACCCGGAGGCGGGGCGATCCCAAGCCTACTGCGCAATCTGATGGCGCGGCTTGATCTTACCCCGGAACAGAAGGCGAAAATTCTGCCGGTCGTTGACCGGGCGGAAGAGGATTTGCGCAAAGTGCGGCAGGATTCCTTTCATGAATCGGGTATCATTTTGAAGCGTCTGTATGACGACTTGAACAGCGACCTCACGCCGGAGCAGCGGAAGAAATTGGAGAAAATTCAGGAGCGGCAGCGTGAGCTTATGCGCGAAGAACGAGAACGCCGTGCGGCGTTGCCCGGCGGACCACGCGAAAAAAACGGCGGCAAGCGCGACGCAAACATGGTGAAAGATGCACTGCGGCCACCCACGCCCGAGCCCAAGGCGGAACCGGCCAAGCCCTGAGACGCTTTGGCGCAGGGGAAATAGTAGTTGCGCGAGCGACGGTGCGTTGCATGGTTCGCGCCGGCCAGGTGCCATGCATGGGCAGGCACGTGAACCCCGCCAGGGCCGGAAGGCAGCAACGGTAACGTCGTCCTCCCAGTGCCGTGGAGTGCCTGGCCACTTATTTTCGCCCCGATCGGCGCGGAAAATTCGGAATGGTTGAGTGGGCGGAAGGCCAAAAAATCCGAACGCCGACTTTTCGGTTGCCCCGCGCCGGGTCGGCTTCGCAACCTCCGCACTGTGTCGACCGGTTACCAAGTCATCGCCCGCAAATGGCGCCCGCAGATCTTCGCGGATGTCGTCGGGCAGGACCATGTCGTTCGCACGCTGAAGAACGCCATCGCGCGCAACCGGATCGCGCACGCGTATCTCTTCGTGGGGCCGCGTGGCACGGGCAAGACCTCGACGGCGCGAATCTTCGCTAAGGCGCTCAATTGCACGGATGGGCCTAATGCGGATTTCGATCCGAACGATCCCGCAGTGCTCTCCATCGCGGACGGCACGCATCTCGATGTGATTGAGATCGACGGTGCCTCCAACAACGGCGTCGAGCAGGTGCGCGATTTGCGCGAGACGGCGCGGTATTCGCCGGCGCAGGGCAAGTTTAAGGTCTATATCATCGACGAGGTGCACATGCTTTCGACGGCGGCGTTCAACGCGCTCTTGAAGACGCTCGAGGAACCGCCGCCGCACGTGAAGTTCGTGTTTGCGACGACGGAAGTTCAGAAGGTGCTGCCGACGATTCTTTCCCGCTGCCAGCGCTTCGACCTTAAGCCGATTCCGGCGGCGCTCATCATCGAGCGACTCAAGAAGATCGCAGTGGAAGAGAAGATCAAAATCTCCGAGCCGGCGCTCGCGTGCATCGCGCGCATGGCGGACGGCGGCATGCGTGATGCGCAGTCGATTTTTGACCAGATGATTTCGTTTTGCGGCGCCGAGATCGCCGAGCCCGACGTGCTCGATGTTTACGGCCTCGTGGGCGCGGAGAAAATCGCGGAGCTGGCGGCGACGCTCGCGACCGGTGATCACGCGCGACTAGTTGCTATCGTGGACGAGTGCGACGCGGCGGGGCGCGACCTTGTGCGGTTGCTGACGGATTTGCAGGAGCTGGTGCGTTCGGCGTTGTTGGACGCGATTGCCAAGGGGGGACGTAGCGACGCGCTCGGCGGGCTGCCCATGACGACGGAGCAGATCACGCGGCTCCTCGACGGACTGCGCGAGGGCGAGGGCAGCGTGAAGCTCGGGCTCGCGGAGAAGATCAATTTTGAAGTGACATTGCTGAAGGCCATCGAGGCCAGCCGCGCGCGGGCGATCGACAGTCTCATCAAGGAACTCGCGGCGCTCGCCGAAGAATCGCCCGCTCCTGCGGCCGCGCTAGTCGCGGGCGACGACAGCGAAAAAAAAAAGGGCTGATTGACCGGTTGGAGCAGCGGCTGGGGGCGGCGTTGGCGGCGGAGGCGGGTTTGGCCAAATCGAGATCGAGCGCGCTGACCGCGCCCGCGTCGCTGCCGGCCGAAATGAGCGAAGGCGTGGGTGTGGTGCCGGTGGCGGCGAGCGACGCGGCGAGCACGGGTGGGCTTTTTGGCGACGACGTGCCGTGGCCGACGGATGACGCGACGGAGAATTCATTTTTGGCCGACGCCCGGGAGCGCGGCGAAACGGTGGTGCCGGTCTTGCCTGCGGCGGTAACGGAGCGCGAAGAGCCGGAGGATACGGGGCCGTTGCCCGCGCTGGATGATCTGGTGCAGCGGATTCCGACCGAGGTGCGCGAGCTGCTTGAAGAACTTTACCGCGTGAAATTTACGACGGTGCGGCGGGTGCCGGCGAGGAATTTGAAACCGTGACGCTATGCGTTTCTATATCCTGTCAGTATGCTGGCTTCGTAGCCCGCTGATACGTCCCCGTGGATTTTCAGCAGAATGATGCGAAGATGAACTGGAACTGTGCGACTGGCACAGTCAGCTTTTTATCCGTCAGAACATGAAACGATCCCAAAACCTCCCGTCCCCGCCGCAGGCGATCAGCCTGTTTGCCGGTGCCGGCGGGTGTTCGTTGGGTTTCAAACAGGCGGGATACAGGGTGCGTTTCGCGACAGATATCGATCCCGACGCCGTTCGGACTTATCAAAAAAATTTCCCTGGTGTGGCTTGTGAGCGCGCCGACATCCGTGATTTGAGTGCCGGTGATCTATTGGAGAAGGCCGGATTGCGCGCCGGCGAACTCGACATGCTGATCGGTGGGCCCCCTTGCCAGGGGTTCAGCAGCGCAGGCGTGAAGAGCCACATCGATCCGAGGAACGGATTGGTTAACCATTACGTCCGCCTCTTGCACGAGTTGAGGCCGAAGTGGTTTGTGATGGAAAATGTCGAGGGATTGCTTACCAGCGGCGATGGGCTGCATGTGCGTGACGCCGTGGCCGCTTTTCTTGATGCCGGCTACGCGGTGAATCTCGAAAAACTCTATGCGCAGGGTTACGGCGTGCCGCAGCGGCGCAAGCGGGTGCTGATCGTTGGAAATCGGATGGGCTGGGATTTTATTTTTCCCGCCCGCGACGCTAAATTCTCGGGGAATATCTTTCGGAAATCGGACGCTACGTTGGCCAGTGCGTTGGATGATTTGCCATCTCCGTATCGCGAACCTGAAGAGAGCGGTCGCTATCCCGGCAATCCCCGGACCGAGCTGCAGGCTTACCTGCGTGCCGGTGAAACGGTGGTGACCGAGCATTACTCCATCGGTCTCGAAGGCATCCATCTTGAACGCGTTCGCCGGTTGCGGCCCGGTCAGACCATGAAGGATTTGCCGCCGCACCTTCAGCACGAGTCGTTTCAGC
>JANXLP010000152.1 GCA_025355125.1 Opitutaceae bacterium
GTCGAATTCTCCAAATTCGCCCAGCTCCCCGGCTTCCGCCCCGGCAAGGCTCCGGCCAACATGGTCATCAAGCGTTACGCCAAAGACATCGCCGGCGAGTTTAAGCAGAAGGTCGTTTCCAAGGCCTACCAGAGCGCGCTCAAGCAGGAAAACCTCGAGGTGCTCAACATCGTGAACGTCGAGGAAGGCACCATTGAGCCCGGTCTTTCCGCCGCGATTACGGTGACGATCGATGTGCGCCCCGAGTTCGCGCTGCCCGAATACGTGGGCCTGCCCACCGAGGTTGCCTCGACCGAGGCAACGGATGCCGAAGTGGACACCGTGATCGACGGTCTGCGCGGCGAGCGCGCGGATTTCAAAATCGCCGAGCGTCCCGCGCAGAAGAGCGATTACGTGAAGCTCGCCTACGAGGGCACCATCGACGGTCAGGCCATCGCCGACCTCGCACCCGACAAACAGATCTACGGCAAAGTCCCGCAGACGTGGGAAGAAGTTGAAGGCACCAACGAAGGCGTCATCCCTGGCCTCGGTAAGGAACTCGCCGGTGTGAACACGGGCGACAAGAAGACCGTGACGATTACGTTCCCGGCGGATTTCGCTCCGGTGCCCGCCCTCGCGGGCAAGATCGCGAGCTACGCCGTCGAGATTCTCGAAATCCGCGAGCGTGTGCTGCCCGAGCTGAACGAAGAGTTCTTCAAGTCCCAGCAGGTCGATAGCCTCGATGCGCTGAAAACCAGCGTGCGCAACAATCTCAAGCTCCGCAAAGACTACGAGAACCAGACCGCGCAACGCCGCCAAGTCACCGAGGCCATCGCGGCGAAAGTTGATTTCGCGGTGCCGCAGAGTCTCATCGATTCCGAGACGCAGAGCGTGCTCCGTCAGTTCATCGAGGAGAACATGCGCCGCGGCGTGCCGCAGGACCAGTTCGAGAAGGATAAGAAGGAACTGTTCGCCGGCGCGCAGAAAGCCGCCACGCAGCGCGTGAAGGTCCAACTCATCCTCGCGAAGATCGCTGAGGTGGAGAAGATCACCGTGAGCGAGCGCGACATCGACAACTTCATTTACCGCGAGGCGAGCCGCACGGGTCAGAAACCGGAGAAGCTGGTGAAAGAACTCACCAACAACCGCGACCAGCTCCGCGCCATCCAGCAGAATATCATTTTCGACAAGTCGGTTGATTTTCTGGTCTCCAAGGCTACGGTTTCGATAGTTCAGGCGAAGGCTTGAGCGGCCGATTAACCACTACCGTGAGCTACTATCTTCCCAATCCCACCATCTACGACAGCAACGGCCGCGAAACGCGGGCGATGGATGTCTATTCACGACTGCTCAAGGATCGCATCATCTTCATCGGCACGCCGATTGACGATCAGGTGGCGAACCTCGTGATCGCGCAGATGCTCTATCTGCAGATGGAGGACGCGAAGAAAGACGTTCACATTTACATCAACTCGCCGGGCGGCAGTGTCACGGCGGGTATGGCGATCTATGACACGATGAATTTCATGCAATATGACGTCGTCACCTACTGCATCGGCATGGTGGCCAGCATGAGCACGGTGCTCCTCGCGGCCGGCACCAAGGGCAAGCGCTTCGCGCTCCCCAACAGCCGCGTCATGATTCACCAACCCAGCGGCGGCGCGGGCGGGCAGACGGCCGACATCGCCATCGCGGCGCGGGAAATTATCCGCTGGCGTGAGACACTCAACGGCGTCCTCGCCAAGCACACCGGCAAACCGATCGCCGACGTCGAGAAAAACGCGGATCGCGATTACTATATGGCAGCCGATGAGGCCAAGACCTATGGGATCGTCGATCACGTGATCGCCTCGACTCGCGAAGCGCAGAAGATCGTGGTGCCCAGCGCGGCCTGATCGATCGGGCGCTACGCACGAGCCGACGCGAGTCGGCTTTTTTGTGTTTTGAGCGCGGGGCTATTCGTGGCCTAAGCGAACTCCGCACTGGACTAAGAATTTAGGCTGAGCACGTTTTCCCCATGGCCAAATCATCGCGCGTGACGCTGTGCTCCTTCTGCGGGAAATCGCAGGCCGAGGTGAAGAAGATCATCGCGGGCCCGGGCGTCTATATCTGCGACTCGTGCGTCAACGTCTGCAAGACGATCATCGACCGCGAAATCAAACCAGCCGCCGCAGATGCGAAGCCACCCATCCGCCTGATCAAGCCCGCCGAGATCAAGCGCACGCTCGACGATTTCGTGATCGGTCAGGATCACGCCAAGAAGGTCCTCTCGGTCGCCGTCTATAACCATTACAAGCGTCTCCAATTTGACGCCGGCCAATCGCCACGCGAATCCACGGCGCTCTCTCCTGAGTTCAGCGAGGTCGAAGTAGAGAAGAGCAACATCCTCCTCTCCGGTCCGACTGGCTCCGGCAAGACGCTGCTCGCGCGCACGCTGGCGCGCATTCTCGATGTGCCGTTCGCCATTTCCGACGCGACTACGCTTACCGAGGCGGGCTATGTCGGCGAAGATGTAGAGAACGTCGTGCTCCGCCTGCTCCAAGCCGCCAACTACGATGTGAAACGCGCCGAGTGCGGCATCATCTATATCGACGAAATCGACAAGATCCGCCGCACCACGGAAAACGTTTCCATCACGCGCGATGTTTCCGGCGAGGGCGTGCAGCAGGCGTTGCTCAAAATTCTTGAAGGCACGGTATGCAACGTCCCTCCGCAGGGCGGTCGCAAGCACCCGAACCAGGAGTATATCCAGGTCAACACGGCCAATATCCTCTTCATCTGCGGCGGCGCGTTTGTCGGTCTCGATCAGATCGTGAAGAAGCGGCTCGGCTCGAACTCGCTGGGATTTCACGTCAACTCCTCGGATCGCGAACTTACGCCGGAGGAGATGATGAAGAAAATCGCACCCGAGGATCTCGTGCGCTTCGGCATGATCCCGGAGTTCATCGGACGCCTGCCGGTGGTGTCGGTCCTCGATCAGCTCTCAGTTGCCGACCTCGAAAAAATTCTACTGAAGACCAAGAACGCGACGGTGAAGCAGTATGCGAAGCTCTTCGCAATGGACGGCGTGCGCCTCCGCTTCACTGCCGATGCCGTGAAGGCCATAGCGCAAAAAGCGATCGACTTGAAGACGGGCGCGCGTGCGCTCCGCTCGATCATGGAAAGTATCATGCTCGAGGTGATGTATGAACTCCCGCAGCGCGACGATGTGACGGAAGTCATTATCGACGCGGCAGTGGTAGCGGGCCGGCGTCGTCCGACCCTGCGTCGTGCGGCGAAGAACGAGCCGACGGAAAACGCGGCGTGAGTCGGCGTCAGCCTCATGGGCAGACGCGTGTTCGTTGCGGTGGTTACCAGTGCGCGTAGTCGCCTTTTTCGAGGCTCTTCGCGAATTCGACGAAGAGTTGGACGCAGCGTTCTACGTCTTCGAGGTCCACGATTTCACTCGGCGTGTGCATGTAGCGGAGCGGAATGCTGACGAGGCCGGTGGCGACGCCGCCGCGGCCCATCTGGATCGCGCGCGCATCGGTGCCGGTGGGGCGCGGATCGGCTTCGATCTGGTAGGGGATTTTTAGTTTCTTCGCGGCGGCGACGAGCTTCGCGAAAACCTTGGGGTTGATGTTGGCGCCGCGGCAGAGGATGGGGCCGCCGCCGAGTTTCGTTTCGCCGTATTTGCGGTTGTCGCAGTCGGGGTGGTCGGTGGCGTGGCCAACATCGACGGCGAGGGCGATGTGGGGATTCACGGCGTAAGTGGCGGTGGTCGCACCGCGCGTGCCGATTTCTTCCTGAGACGTGGCGACGCTGACGATCTTGGCGGCGAGTTTCTTCTTTTCTTTGGCGAGGCGGATGAGGGTTTCGCCGACGACGTAGGCGCCGACTTTGTTATCGAAGGCGCGGGCGGTGCCGATACTGCCGTGGATCATCTCCAACTCGTGATCATAGGTGGCGGCGTCGCCGATGGAGATGCGTTCGAGCGCTTCTTTCTTAGAGCGGGCGCCGATATCGATCCAGATCTCGTGGATTTCCGGGACTTTTTTGCGGTCGGCCTCTTCCATGAGATGGATGGCGCGTTTGCCGGTGACGCCTTTGACGGGGCCGTTGGCGGTTTGGATGATCACGCGGCGACCGGAGATGACGGTGCGGTCGTGGCCGCCGATGGTGTCGAAATAGATGAAGCCGTCTTTGTTGACGTAGGTGATGATGAGGCCGAGCTCGTCCATGTGGCCGGCGAGCATGAGGACGGGGTCGCCCTTGGGGTTGAGCGTGGCGAGGCGGTTGCCGAGGGCGTCGTTGGCGTAGAGGTCGGCGGCGGGTTTTACGTGCCGATCAAAGACGGCCTGGGCCTCGCCCTCGTAGCCAGAGGGTGAGCGGGCGTGGAGGAGTTCGGAGAGGAAGGCGGGAACGCGGTAGTTCGACATGAGGTTTAATCTCGCACCGTCGCGCCGGGGCGCAAAGCGTTTTTGAGACATGACCATTTATCCAGCCATCGACATCAAGGGCGGCCGGGCCGTGCGACTCCTGCAAGGCCGCGCGGACCAAGAGACCGTTTATGCAGAGAATCCTGCGGCGGTGGCGGCGCAGTTTAAGGCTGATGGCAGCGAGTGGGTTCACGTGGTCGATCTCGACGGAGCGTTTTCTGGCGAGCCGCAAAATCTGGCGGCGGTGCAGGCGATCGCTGCGCTCGGGATGAAGGTGCAACTCGGCGGCGGGCTGCGCACGCGGGCGGCGGTGGAGCGGGCACTGGGCTTTGGTGTGAGCCGCGTGGTGATCGGGACACGTGCGGCGGAGAGCGAGAGCTTTGTCGGCGAACTCGTGCAGGCGTTTGGAGAAAAGATCGCGGTCGGGATCGACGCGAAAGACGGCAAGGTCGCGGTCAAGGGTTGGGTCGATACGACGGGCACGGGAGCACTGGATCTCGCGAAGCGGATGGATGCGCTTGGTGTGCGGACGTTGATCTACACGGATATTGGCACGGACGGAATGCTCACGGGTCCGAATTTCGCCGCGCAGGAAGCGATGTTGCAGGCGGGTAGGTTTGGCGTGATCGCGAGTGGCGGAGTGAGCCGGCGCGAGGACGTGGTAAAGCTGGCGGAGCTCGCGCGACGTTACGCTAACTTGGACGGAGTGATCGTCGGCAAAGCGCTTTACGAGAAGCGCGTGGAGTTGCCGGATCTGCTGGTGATCGGACGTTGAGCTCTTTCGGGGCTTACGGCTTCTCAGCTATCACGAGGAATTGCTTGCCGAAAAACGGCCAAACAAAAGGGATTTTTAGGTAGAGCCGAACGAACGCCATGGGATAGGATGGCTGGTTAATGGTCGTGTAAGGCAAAAAACGCGGGATCGCTCGGCGGACGATGTAACTGTTGTTCTCGAGCGCCTCGGCGAGGGAAAGCTCGGTCAGGCAAAGAAAATGGTCCCAGAAATCCCAATAGGAGCCCTGCACAAATTTAATATTTGGTCCCAAAGCGATGAGCTTTCCGCCCGGTTTGAGACAGCGGGCGCCCTCAATCAACGTGCGTTTCAGAGCCAACTTATCCGGCAAATGTTCGAAGAAATTACTGGTGAATACGACATCGAGGGAATTGTCGGCCAGGGGCCACGTCTGGGTGCAATCTTGGAATATAAACTGCACCGTCGGGTCGAGATAGGCGGTTGCCTTAGGATTCAAATCCATGGCGAATTTTTTCCCGCAGTGAACGTGGTTGATGAATTCGCCATAGCCGCAGCCCAAGTCGAGAACGGCGGCATCGCGAGGAATCATGGCCGCGAAATAGGATTCTACCAACGTAGCCCAAAGCTGCTGTCGGTAGGCCGCGTTCTTCGCTGTAAAACGTCGCTCGTAGATTGCTTGGAGTTCGCGGGGATCCTTGATGCTGATGTTCATGACGAGGCTCCGTCTGGGGCCGGTTCAGGCGGTCGATGGGGCGAAGGTTTGCGAGCTTGCGGAGACTTCATCAGCGGAGGACGAGGCTTCACGTCTCGGATAATTTCTCGGCGATTTCCTCAAGCGGATACGTGATGATTTCCGCGAGCGTGGGGTGATACCACGGGGCGCGAAGCAGATCGAAGACAGTGGCGCGCATCGCGAGCGGGCCGCTGAAGGCGTGGATGAGTTCGCCGGCGTCCTTGCCCACGATCTCGGCGCCGAGAATGCGGCCGCGCTTGGGCTCGGCGATGACTTTTACGTAGCCGTAGTTGGCGTCCATGAGGATGGATTTGCCATGGTCGTTGAAGGGATAACTCGCGACGAGGTAGGGCGTGCCGGCGGCGTCGAGTTCGCGTTCGAGACGGCCGATGGTGGCGAGTTGCGGGTCGGTGAAAACGACGCTGAGCAGGAGCGACCAATCGACGGGTTTTAGTTTTTTGACTTTGGCGACGTGGCGGGCGGCGAGTTCGCCCTGGAGGATCGCGGTATGGACGATCTCGTGCGGGCCGGAGCAGTCGCCGGCGGCGTAGATGTGCGGGGCGCTGGTCTGCTGCCAGCGGTTGATCGTGATCTGGCCGTCGGGGCGGGTTTTTACGCCGGCGGCGGCGAGGTCGAGCGGGGCGGTGTGGGGTTCGCGGCCGAGGGCGTTAAAGAGGTGCGCGGCGCGGCGGGTGATTTTTTTTCCGTCGTGTAGAAAGGTGACGGTGACACCGCGGGCGTCCGAGGTGACGCGCTCGATTATCGTGCCGGCGAAGAGTTCGACGCCCTCGTCCACGAGGGCTTTTTGGACGACACAGGAGGCTTCGTGGGAGTGGTCGCGGAGGATGTTGGGGCTGCGTTGGACGAGGACGACGCGGGTGCCGATGCGGTTGAGGAACTGGGTGAGTTCGCAGGCGACGATGCCGCCGCCGAGCACGATCACGCTCTTCGGGATGAAATCGAGATCGAGCACGTCGTCGCTGGTCCAGAACTTGGCGGTGGCGAGACCGGGAACGGCGGCGGGGACGCTGACTTTGGAGCCGGTGCCAATGAGGATGTGGCGGGCGCGGATCGTGCGGCCGTCGCTAAGCGCAAGGGTGTGCGGATCGAGGAAGCGGGCGTAGGCACGGATGAGGTCGAACTTGCCGGAGGCGAGGGCTTGCTGGCGGTAGGCGGCGAATTCGCCTATGATTTTTTTCTTCCGCGCGTGGATCGCCTTCATGTCCGCGTGGGCGGAGGGAATTTTTAGGCCGAAGGTTTTTCCTTTCTGGGCGAGGTGAAGAACCTCGGCCATATACAGGAGAGTCTTTGAGGGCATGCAGCCACGCAGGATGCAGAGGCCTCCGAGGTCTTTGGCGCCGTCGATGATGGCGGTTTTCAGGCCGAGGCTGGCGGCGACGCGAGCGGCGTTAAAGCCGGCGCTACCGCCGCCCAATGAGACGAAATCGTAGGTGATCACGGGAGGGCGGGAGAGGGAGTTGAGGGGCGCCCGATCTGGCGGCGCCAGTTTTCGAGCGGAGTTTCCACGGTGCGATAGAAAAGCCATGCGGCCATGATACTCAAC
>JANXLP010000169.1 GCA_025355125.1 Opitutaceae bacterium
GCCCGGCCCACCTCGGGCGACCCGCCGCATCACCCTCACGCCAACTCCAGCCCGCGCATCGTGCCCGTCGCCGAGGCGAACTTATCCGACTCGATGCCCATGCGCTGCAGCATCGAGACGAAGAGATTGGGCAGCGGGTAATTGCGATCCTTGTCAAAAGCCAGGTGCTGCCCATGGCGGAAACCGCCGCCGGCGAACAGCGTGGGCAGGTTCGTCGTCACGTGGGTGTTGGCATTACCGAGGTTGGAGCCGTAGAGCACCATCGTGCGGTCGAGCAGGTTCTCACCGTCTTCCTTCACCGCCTTCAAGTCCGTGAAGAGATTGTTCAGGAGTTTCATGTGCCACTCGTCGATGGCCTTGAGCTGCGCTAGCTTCTCGGTGGATTTTCCGTGGTGCGAAAGGTTGTGGTAGCCGTCGGTCGTCTTGTGGTCGCCGAACTCGATCGCGGGCGAGTTCACGCTGTCGAGCATGAGCGAGATCGAGCGCGTCGAATCCGTCTCAAACGCGAGGCGCGCCATGTCATACATGAGCTTCACCTTGTCCATGTATTCACGCGGACTCGCGGGATCGAGCGGCACGGACACATCAATGTGCGGCTTTGGCTTTCGCTCCCATTCCTTCGACATTTGCATGCGTTGCTCGAGATCGCGCACGCTCGTGAAATACTGGTCGAGCCGGTCGCGGTCACGCGCCGTCACGCCACGCTGAAGGTCCTTAGCTTGGCCGGCGACAGCATCGAGGATACTCTGCCCGAGATCGAGTTTACGCATCTGCGCGTTCACCTCCGCCGGCGTGCCTTGGATGAAGAGCCGCTTGAATACGTCCGACGCTTTTTCTTCGCAGGGAATGAGCACCCCCGAGCCGGTCCACGAAAGACTGCGCGAACCCTGCGCGACGTTCACGCCGAGCGTGAGCGACGGAAAACGCGTCTCATGGCCGATGCGCTCTGCGATGTATTGATCGAGCGAGATCGTGTTACGAAAGCCGCCGCTGCCCGGATGTGGTGCCGCCGTGAGAAAACAAATATCCGCCGGATGCCCGCCATCGACATCGGGGTGCGACACGCCGCTGAACACCGTGAAGTCTTCCCGATGGTCCTTCATCATCTCCAGATACGGCGAGAGCGCATAGCCGCGCCCCGTGGTCGTGGGGAAAAACTGATCGGGCACGAGCCCGAGATTATTGCAGATCGCGAGCACACGTCGTGGCTTCGCCGCCTCCGCCTTGGCCGCCGCGGCATTCGCGGCGCGGGCGAAGGTGGGCAGCATCGAGTCGAGCAGCGGCAACGAGAGCACGATGCCCGCACCGCGCAGAAACTGACGGCGCGACAGCGCGTGCCGCGCAGAGACGAAAGAGCCGAGCTGGGAACGGGAGGCGTGGGTCGGTTTCATGCGGGGTCAGGGTCGTCTACTTGTTGAGGAAAAGCGGGCTTTGCACGATCTCGTGCAGGAGAGTGCGCACCCCATACTGGCTGGCGCGGGCGCGTTGCAGAATCTGCTCGATCATCGGCCGATCCGCAAAGCTGATCGGTGCGCCCGTTGCATAGACGGTGAGCTGACGCGCGAGGTTGCGGGCAAGTTGCGCCTCATCAGCGAGGAGAAGACGTTTAAACTCACGCACGTCCGCAAACGCGCGCCCATCGGGCAGCACGCCGCTCGCATCGACCGGTAGCGCCGCGTGAAACTCAAATTTCTGTCCGCCCTTGCCGATACCGATGTCGGGCTTGCCCCCGCCAATTGCGCGGTAGCGATCACGCCAGCCGCCCATCACATCGAAGTTTTCCAACGCGAAACCCGCCGGATCAATCTTGGTGTGACACGCGGCACAGGCCGCCTCGTTGCGATGCTTGTCGAGTTGCTGGCGGATCGTGGTCGCACCTCGCGTATCGGGATCGACCGCCGGCACACTGGGCGGCGGCGGTGGCGGCGGCATGCCGAGGATGCGTTCCATGATCCACGCGCCCCGCAGCACAGGCGACGTGGTCGTGCCGTTGGCGGTCACTTTGAGGACCGCCGCCTGCGTCATGAGCCCACCGCGCGGGCTGTCGGGCGGAAGTTGCACGCGGCGCATCGCGATGCCCTCGACCGGCGGCAAGCCGTAGTGCGTGGCCAGCCGCTCGTTGACGAAAACATAGTCCGAAGCCGCCAGATCGCGCGCCGGCAGATCGCGCCGCAGGAGCTCGGCGAAGAACGTCTGGGTTTCGTCCAGGGCCGACTCTTCCAGCAAATCGTCGAGATAGTAATCCGGGTAGAGCGTGGAGTCGGGAGCCGTCGTCACGATCTTCCGTAGATCGAGCCAGTAATCCAAAAACGCGTTGGTGAACCGCTCTGATTTCGGATCGTTCAGCAACCGGTCCGTCTGCGCGCGCAGGACGGCGGGCCGGTGCAGCTCACCGCGTTCGGCCGCGGCGCGCAGCTCCGCGTCAGGTGCGGAGTTCCACAGGAAAAAAGCCAGCCGCGAGGCCAGTGCGTAATCATCAAGCGGGCCGGGTTTCTCTTCGAGGCTCAGAAATTCCGGCGAGCACAGCACCGTCGTGTAGCCCGCGATCATCGCATCGGCGAACGCGCTGCCGGTCTTCAGCGCGCCCTCGATCACGGGCAGGAAACGCGTCGCCTCGGCATCGGTGATGGGCCGGCGATAAGCCTGTCGTGCGAAATTTTTAAGCAGCCCCGCCGCATCTTCGGCAGGACGCGCCGACACCACTTCCACCGGGCCGTCTTTCTGCTTGGGTGCTTTCAACGGCAGGTCGCCAAACATCAATTTATGACCGGCACTCGGCCACTGGTCCTGAAGCGGCCCCTCCACTTCCAGCCAGCGGAAGACCACGCCGGGCTGGCCGTCGGTTTCGGCTAGGGGATTTTGATAACGGCCCGCGCCGGGGCGGGAACGGAAGAGCCGGCCGGCGTCGGGGCGGATCGTTTCCTTCGCGAGCAGCCACACGTCGATCTCGTGCACACTCGGCTCGGACGTTAGATCGAAGCTGCCGAGCTGGCGGAGCTGGCGTGGAGGGAGTTCGGAGTAAATCGTGATCGGCTCACTGCGTCGGCCCGGCGAGACATCGTCGAGATCGGGAATCCACCAGCGCAGGGGCTTCGGTGCGGGTGCCTTTTTTCCGGGCTCCGGCGTTTTGAGCGGCTCGGGCTTTCCGGGACCGACCCAAACTGTGTGCCCGCTGAAGCGCAGCCGATAGTGACCGGCAACGGGTGCGCGAAACTGGTTAAATTTTGGCTCGATCGGCTCGTAGCTGCCGGCGACCACGCCTACGCCCTCAAGCTCGCGATTCACCGCATCGGCCGCGCCCACGGTCATCGGCGCTTTTTCCGCGCGCACCTCGGGCTGCGCTTTCATCCCGATCACGGGGAACGTCGCACGCTCGGGCGCGTTGTTGAACACCGTGTATTTCATCGGCCGCGTATAGCTGCCTTGCTCGCGAGCATAGTAACGCTTCACCGCAGCGGGCGGCTGCGTCACCTGCGTCGCCATCACCTGACGCAACGCATAATCAGCCGCCCCAAGATACCGCGCCATCTGCACGTGAGAAACATCGAGCCGCTCGCCAATCTTGTTAAAACGAAACGCCTCGCCGTCCTCCGGCAGCGAATCACGGATTTGCAGCCACGGAGCGTGCAGCAGATCGCGCAGCGCGTTTTCATATTCGTAGCGGTTGAGCCGGCGTCGGCTCGCGCGCCCCTCGTTCACGATGCGCGCGTGATCGGAGTCGGTGAGCGCAGCCGAGAGCGATTGCGTGAACGCCGTCAACTCCCCCGCCGCCGGCCGGGCCTTCTTCTTCGGCGGCATCTCGCCCGCGCTTACGCGGTCGAAGACCTTGACCCATGTCGCAAAATTCTTCGCGTCGCCCGGTTCGTAGCGCAACGCGGTCAGATCGAGCCCGCCATCCTTGTCCTCATCGTTGTGGCAGCTCGAACAGCGGCTATCGATCATCGCCAGGACCGGAGCCGGCGGCTCGGCGGCGGTGGCGCAGGCGCAGGCCAGCAGGGCGGAACAGAAAAACGGGAGGGCGGGTCGGATCATTTCGGGGCGAGGGCGGCAGCGTGAGGCGATACCTGCGAGACGCATGAAGCACACCAAAGTTTCCCGGTCGCGCCACCCAAAACGGCCGACCTTAGAGGGCGTCTAAAAAGGTCTCCGATCTGGTCCGTCGTGGCATGGGCGTCCCGCCCATGTTCCGAACCCACGGGCGGGACGCCCGTGCCACTTTCGATCCGCCGCAGGCAACCCTACCTTTTTAGACGCCCTCTTAGA
>JANXLP010000616.1 GCA_025355125.1 Opitutaceae bacterium
CCTCGCCGCCGCACCCGCCGCCCAGGCCTATCTGCTCTCGGGCAACTCCTGGCCCTCCGGCACCATCCCCATGGTGCTTCAACTCGACGCCACCAAGCCCGCCTCCGTCACCTTCCCGCTCAACGACGGCGCCACCAGTTGGAATTCCCTGGCCGCGTCGATTTTCAACGATTGGAACGCCGTCATCACCCGCACCAAGTTCACGTCCACGGAAAGCACGAGCACCGTCGCCATCTATCAAAGCGGTGCGAGACCGCCACTGCCCCCCGTCAACAACGTCGTCTTCTCCAGCACCATCTACGGCGAAGCCTTCGATAGCCGCACCCTCGCCGTTACCTACTCTAGCAGCAGCTTTCGGAAAACCGAAGCCGATGTTCTCGTGAACAACGCCCGCACGTGGAACTCCTACCGCGGTGCCCTCCGCACCGCGACCGATCTCCGCCGCGTTCTCCTCCACGAATTCGGTCACATCATCGGCCTCAACCACCCAGATCAGGACGTGCCGGCCCAGTCCGTCGCGGCGGTCATGAACAGCACCGTTAGCAACACAGAGTTCCTTCAAGCCGACGACACCGCCGGTGCCACCTTCCTTTACGGTTCCGCCCTCACGAAGCCCGTCATCACCACCCAACCCGTCGGCACCACCGTCAACGTCGCCAGCCCCACCCGTCTCACCGTCAACGTCAACGGTTCGGCCAACGTCACCTCTAACGCGCTCTACGCCTACACGTGGTATTTCGCGCCCACCGGTAGCACCCAGTTTGAAGAACTCTTCACCATCAAAGATTCAACGAAGCTCGACTTCACCCTCGCCCAGCTCGGCGACGCCGGCCGCTACTATTTCGCTGTCCTCACGCCGGACGAAACCATCGTCAGCAACACCGTCACCCTCGCGGTGAATCCCATCACGGTCGCGCCCACCACGCAGCTCGCCAACGTCGCCACCCGCGGCGTCGCCGGCAGCGGCGCCAACTCCATGATCGTCGGCTTCGTCATCACCGGCGCGAAATCCAAGCAAGTCCTCCTCCGCGCCGTCGGCCCCGGCCTCGCCGCCTTCGGCGTCCCCGGCACCTTGGCCGATCCTATTCTCACGCTCAAAACTTCAGCCGGCGTCGATGTCGCGACCAATAATAATTGGGAGCAAGGCACCGTCGCTGCCGCTATCGTTTCCGCCACCGCTGCCCGCGTGGGGGCCTTCGCTCTCCCCGCTGGCTCCAAAGATGCCGTCATCATCGCCACGCTCGCTCCCGGCGGCTACACCGCACTCGTCAGCAGCCCCGACACCTCAACGGGCGTCGTCATCCTCGAAGCCTACGACGCCGACTCGCCCCTCGATCCTGCCGTCAAGTTCGCCAACCTTTCCAGCCGCGGCTTCGTCGGCACCGGTGGCGACATCATCATCGCCGGATTCGTTGTGAGCGGCCCCGGCCCCAAGACCTATCTCATCCGCGCCATCGGCCCCACATTGCTGGGCGCGCCTTTCAACCTGGCCGGCTCACTCACCGATCCCTACCTCAAAATTTACCGCGATGGCGTCCTTATCCGTGAAAACGACGACTGGGATTCACCCGCCGCCGCCCAAGCCACCCTGCGCGCGACCGCGACCCAAGTCGGGGCATTTGCCCTCCGTGAAGTTCGCGGCCCTATCTCGGCACCCACCGGTCTCGACGCCGTCCTCCTCGTCACGCTTCCACCCGGCGGCTACAGCGCCCAGATGAGCGGCCTCGACGGGCTTACCGGGATCGGTCTCATCGAAGTTTACGAGGTCCCCAATTAAAGCGCCCTGAACGCGCGAACACAGGATCGGCTACGATTGTGCGAGCCGTGCCTCGCCGCGCTCTTCGTGACGCCGGCTTCACCCGGCTCTTGCCTCGCCGTTCGATTTCGCGCCTTTCAATAACCCCATGCCCGCCACCCGCGTTTTCGGCTTAGATTCGCTGAGAGCCCTCGCGATTCTTGCCGTCATTTTTTCCCACGCCGGCCTGCAGGGCGTTCTGCAAAACGCATTCGCGGCAGTGGCCTTTGTCGCCCCTTACGCCGGCTGGCCCGCTCTCACCGGACACGCCGGGGTCTGGGGCGTGGAAATCTTTTTTGTCCTCAGTGGCTTCCTCATCGGCACCATTTTGCTCCGGCACGACAGCCAGCTCAATTCCGTGGGCGGCCTTGCCCGTTTCTACACGCGGCGCATGTGGCGCATCTGGCCGTTGTTTTGGTTGGTCCTGCTGGGAAACGTCGTCTTCGAATTTTACTTCAACGACCGCAAATTCCCGCTCAGCGAGATCCTGGCCCACGGTTTCCTGATTCGTAATTTCTCCCAAATCTCCCTCAGCTTTTTCCCGGAGTCGTGGAGTCTAGCCGTGGAGGAATGGTTCTACGTGTTCTTTCCGGCGGTGACATTCCTCCTGATCCGGTTTGCCAAAATGAAGGTGAGCACCGCGCTCCTCCTCAGCGTCGTCGCCTTTTACACATTTTCCCTCGTGATGCGCATTCAGGGTGCCATGACGCCCGGCGCACAGTGGACCGGCGGACAGCGATGCACCGTGATCTTCCGCTGGGATTCAATCATGTCCGGCGTCGCCGTCGCGTGGTGCGCCCACAACTACCCGGAGATTTTCAGGCGTTACGCGAAACCCGCATTTTGGCTGGGCGTCGCCGTTTCCCTCGGAATTTACCTGAGCATCTGGAGTTTTTCCGCCGCCGGTGTGAGCGAGGCACCCGACACGTTTTTCGCCAAAACCTTTAGGTTCACCCTGTTTCCCCTGGGCTTCGCCCTCTTGCTCCCGGCCGCTTCATTCTATCAGCCCGAACGCGAAAACTTCGCGCACCAAACCATCCGCAACCTCGCGAAATGGTCCTACTCTTTATATCTCATCAATTGGCCGCTCTTCCAAATCATCTCCCGCCTGGAACAACGCGGCATCCTCGCATTGTCACCCGCGCTGATGTTTACCCTTAAAATCACCGTCGTCGTGGTGATCAGCGCACTGCTCTACCGCTACTATGAATCGCCGCTGACCCGCCGCCGGCGATCAGCCGACGACGATCCCCAGCCTGCTCCCGCGCTCTGACGTGCGCGCGCCTGAGGAGATTGTTTCATTTCAATCGCCTTCGCCGACCCTCCGACGCGTCAGGCGTCAGTTCACGTCAATAATCGTCGCCTTCTTGATGCGGGTCGATCCCACCCCGAGCGTCTCCGCAAATTCCAGAGTGCGGATTTCTTCCGAGATATTTTCAAACCCGCCCTGCTTGCGCGCCTTGTCGATCTTCGCGCGCATCAACGAATCGAGCAGCACGGGATCGGTGCTCAACCAGAGCAACGGCTCCGATTTACTATAGAGCGAATTGAAGAACGGTCCGCCGATAAACTGATAGTGTTCGAGGCTCGTGATCGTGAACGCCCACGTCTGCCGAAGCTCGGGGATCGCGCTCATTTCCGCCACCGCCGCCGGCGCATTGGCCGGCGAGCGGAAGAAGCGCGCCGTGTTCGAGGCATTCCACAGCGTAGCATTCACCAACGCACCGTTCACCCCGAGGATGGGGTGATCCGTATGAACCGGCGGCAACATCGGCACCGATTCGCTCGAAAGTCCGGGCATGCCAAAATTCAAAACGGCGACCGCGGAATCGTCGTCGCCGCCTGCAATGCAAACTGGCTGGCTCACTGACCGATCCTTATCTAAAAATCTACCGCGACTGCGTCCTCATCAGCGAAAACGACGATTGGGATTCCCCGCCGCCGCCCGGGCTTCACTCCGCGCCCCGGCCACGTAAGTCGGCGCTTTTCCACTCCGTGAAGTGCGGGAAAAATTCCGGCTTGGACTCCGCGATGCTCATCACGCTACCCCCGGCTGTTACACCGCCCAGATAAGCGGCCTCGCCGGCGAGACCGGTATCGCGCCTGTAGAAGTTTACGCCCCCCCCCAATTGATACCGCCTTGCGGCCGGCTCGTTCCTGCGCTTGTGCTTTGCCCGCCATTCGCGATTTTGGCGCCTAATTCCTGAATTCACTCCACATTCATGTCCGACTTTCAGCACTACTTCGGCATTCCTCCCTCCGATCAAAACGCCCTCGATCTCTTCGCCGGCGAATGGTCTTCCTCGCCGCCTGCCAATCGCCCTGAATTGAAGGCAGGAGCGACGCCTCTTTTCGACGATCCCCGCATACAATGGGCGCACGATCGCTTCAACGAGATGGGGCTAACGGGTGGTTTCACCGGTCGCGATGTCCTCGAACTCGGGCCGCTCGAAGGAGCGCATACCTATCTCATCGATCGCCTAGGTGCAGCCAGCGTCACCGCCATCGAAGCCAATGCTCGCGCCTACCTGAAATGCCTCATCGCCAAGGAGACCTTTCGCATGAGTAACCAAGCCCGCTTTCTCCTCGGCGACGTGCTTTCCTACCTGCACACCACAGAGCGGGTCTACGACATCACACTCGCCTGCGGCATCCTTTATCATCTTACCAATCCCGTCGAACTCCTCGAACTCCTCGGCCGCCGCAGTCGCGCCATCTTTCTCTGGACGGTTTTCTACGATCCCGAATTCGTCGCCAAAAACCCGGTTCCCGGCGCCGTCTTCTCCGAAGCCATTCCCGCAGAACACGCCGGACACAAACACACCGTGCACCGCGTCAATTACGGTCCCGCGCTCGATTGGAAAGGTTTCTGCGGCGGCGGCCAAATTTATAGCTATTGGATGGAAAAAGCCGAGATCGTCGGAGCCCTGGAAAAATTTGGCTTCACCGATTTCCGCATCGAGCAGCACCCCAACATCCACGGCAGCGCCCTCATGCTCGCCGCGCGTAAGGCGTGATCAAGGAGCGGACAAAGCGCGCGCTGCCAAAAAATCTTCTCTAGCCGGAACGATGGAGTGCACTGTCGGGGTGCATAAAAACACGCCCGACGGCGCCTTCAAGGCACGTCGATGATCGTCGCCTTTTTGATTCGCGTGGAGCCGACGCCCAAAGTCTCCGCGAATTCTAACGTGCGGATCTCCTCGGAAATCCCCTCGAAACCGCCCTGCCTGCGCGCCTTGTCGATCTTCGCTCGCATCAACGAATCCAGCAGCACCGGGTCCGTGCTCAACCACAGCAACGGCTCCGATTTACTGTAGAGCGAATTGAAGAACGGTCCGCCGATAAACTGATAGTGTTCGAGGCTCGTGATCGTGAACGCCCACGTTTGCCGAAGCTCGGGGATCGCGCTCATCTCCGCCACCGCCGCGGGCGCATTGGCCGGCGAGCGGAAGAAGCGCGCCGTGTTCGAGGCATTCCACAACGTAGCATTCACCAACGCACCGTTCACGCCGAGAATCGGATGATCCGTGTAAACGGGCAGGTTGATCCAAAAATCCGCGTCGAAGAAAAGCGGGGTCGCCAGGAAGCTCTTGCGATCCTCGTCCTTCGACGAGTTGTTCGCGAAATCCTTGGTCTGCGATTCCGCGAAAATCGGATCGAAGCGCTGCGGCAACGGGCTGTCGTAAAACCAGGCCGGGTCGTAAAATTTACCCGACTCCAGCACGTAGATCTGATTGCCCTTGAACGCGGTCTCACCCGTTACAAGCGAAGGCAGATAACCCGTCATGCGCAGGCGCAGTTGGTTCAGACCCACCAGGAAAATATCCGTGTTCGCGAAACCACGATTCACCAACGCGCGGATCACACCACGCACCAGCGGCAACGGCGTGGCCATACCCGCACCGGAATCGGCATAGATTTTCAGGCCCACTTTTTTCTTCTCACCCGGCACCAATTTCCGGCCCGAGGATTTCTCGAAAGCCGAGATCAGCGCCTCCACGTTTCGCTCATAGGCGTAGTCATCGAAGCTCGCGAGTTTCGCCTCCCACACGGGTGCCATCGGAGCCGCCGCCACGCTCGGTGCCTTGGGCACGGGCGCAGGCAACGGCATCGTCTCAGCGCCTCGCGCCCCACCGACGGCGGAAGCGAAGCTGGTCACAAGGAGGGCAATGGATAAAAAGCGGCGCATGGATGGCAATAGGTCGCCCGCGAGCGGGCAATGGTTCCTGAATAAGCCGCGAAACTTGACAGCCCCTTTCGCGGGTTGAAAGTGCATTCTTCGATGCGCGTCCGGCCCCTTTAGTAGAGGGGTATCACTCGCCTCTCTGCCCAACGCTCCATGCCCGCCATCAAACCCACCTGCGTCCGCGACCTGAAGTTGCGCGTGAATCTCGCCGATGTGGTTTCCCGGGTCGTTACGCTCCGCAAAGCCGGCGGCGCGCGCCTCAAAGGCCTCTGCCCTTTCCACAACGAGAAGACCCCTTCCTTCAACATCGATACCGACAAGGGCTTCTTCAAATGCTTCGGCTGCGGCAAAGCCGGCGACGCCATCAGCTTCGTCCGCGAGACCGAGCAACTCTCTTTCACCGAAGCCGTTGAAGCCCTCGGCCAGCGTTTCAACATCCCCATCGAATACGAGGAAGGCTCCGGCGGTCCGAGCCGCGAAGAACGTTCCCTCCGCCAGGAAATCTACGACCTCCACGAGCAGGCCGCCGAGCACTACCACCAAGCCTTCAAGGCCACCGACGCCACCGCCGACTTCATGCGCAAACTCTGGTCCGAGCAGCGCAAATTCCCGCTCGAACTCGCCGATGAATTCAAGATCGGCGCCGCCGACGCCACCGGCAGCGGCCTGGGCGCGTTCCTGATGAGGAAAAAATTCTCCGAAGACGCCCTCCGCCAGTGCGGCCTCTTTTTCATCTACGACAACGCCGAACTCACCCTTCACTCGCTGCGCCCGCGTTTTCGTGGCCGGCTCATGATTCCGATCCGCGACCATCAGGGCCGCGTCGTCGCTTTCACCGCCCGCCAGACCGATCTCACCCCCGAAGACGATCCGGCGAAAGACGCTAAATACGTCAACTCGCCCGAGACGCCCATTTTCACTAAAGGCAACCTGCTCTTCAACCTCGACCGCGCCCGCTCTAACGTCGGCGACAGCAAACCCTTCGTCATCGTCGAAGGCCAGCTCGACGCCCTGCGCTGTTGGTCGGTTGGCCTCAAAACCGCCATCGCCCCACAAGGCACTTCTATCACCGAGGGCCAGCTCGTCCTCCTCCGCCGGTATCACACGCAGGTCGAGTGCTTCTTCGACAGCGACAGCGCCGGCCAGAAAGCCGCACTCCGCTTCCTCCCTATGGCGTTAAAAGCCGGCCTCGAAGTGCGCTTCCTCACCCTCGCCGGCGCCTCGAAACTCGATCCCGACCTCCTCTTCCTCGAACGCGGCCTGCCCGCCTACGACGAAGTCCGCCGAGGCGCGCAAAGCGCGATGGCCTTCGCCTGCCATGCCACGCTTCCCGATCCCGCCAACGCGACCTCCGAGCACAAAACCCGCGCCGCCCAGTCTATTTACGAACTCATTGCCGCCGCCGAAAGCCAGGTTGCCCGTTCGCAATTTCTCTCCGAGGTCGCGATCCATCTCCGCCTGCCCCTGCCCGCGCTCGCGGCCGATTTCCAAACCGCCCTCAATCGCCAGAACCGCCAGGCGGCTGCCCGCCCCGCTCCGCCCGTCTCGGCGCCCATTCCCGCCCTCACCACCGACACCGCCGAGCATCACCTCCTCATGCTCGCCCTGAATCACGAGCAGCTCGGCCGCCCCCTCGCCGCCGCCATTCCCCACGCGTGGATCGACACCGGCCACGTCGCCGGCGCCCTGCTCAACCGTGTGCTCGCCGAGTTCGAGCAAAATAGCTGGCCCGGCCGCGAGCACCTCGACGCGCTTTTGGAAACCGCCGAGGAACGCACCCTCGTCGCGACCCTCATCTTTAACGCCCTCGAATTAGACGATCCCGCCAAGGTCGCCGCAGGCGGTTTACAGCAGCTTCGCGCCCGGGCGCTGGAGCCCCGGCTCCGGCAAATAGAACTTGCCTTGGCCAACCCCCAACCGGACAGTGATTTTGACCCAATTTCACTCTTGAGAGAACGCTCAGAACTACAACGTCAGCTCCGCCTGCCCATCACGCTCAACCTCGCCGGTTGAGCGCGTTTTTGCGTTTTTCTGTCTCTTGTTTCCATTCCATTTATGCCGCGTAAAGCCAAGCCTGCCGATACCGCCCAATCCGAAGCCGTCGAAGCCGTTCTCGAACGCCAGCCGCCCGTCACCGCCGAAGGTGCCGAAGGCGCGCCCGCCGTGCCCGGTAGCATCAACGAAAAGATCCGCCAGCTGATCCGCCACTCCAAGGAGCAGGGTTACCTCACGTTCGACGACATCAATGAGGCCCTGCCCGAGTCCGTCGAAAACCAGGAGGAAATCGATAACGTCCTCTCCATTTTGCAGAATCTCGAGATCGAGATCCTCGAGCCAGATCAGGTAGAAGACTTCAAAGCCCGTCAGGAAGAGGCCGAAGAAGAAGAATCCCGCACATCGCAAAACGACATCTTGGACGATCCCGTCCGTATGTATCTGAAGCAGATGGGCCAGGTCCCGTTGCTCACCCGCGAGCAGGAAGTCGAAATCTCCAAGCGCATCGAAAACGCCGAAGCCAAGGCCATGGAAGCGCTCTTCGTCGCCTCCGCTGTCGGTGCGCACATCGGCAGCCTCGGCGCCAAGCTTCTCACCCGTGAAGAACGCTTCGACCGCATCGTCATCGACAAGCGCATCGAGTCGCGCGAGGCCTACTTCAAGGGCCTCGAAAAACTCGTCGAACTCACGCAAAAATCCGAAGCCGGCACCGCCGAAGCTTGGGACGAATACCAAAAAGCCCGTGCGGAAGTGGACAAGAAGCGCATCCTCGCGAAGTTCAAAAAACGCGAAAATATCCTCCGCGCCACCTTCGGAAAATTCTTCTTCAAACTCAAAGTTTACGAGGAATACCTCGAGGCCCTGAAGCCCACGCTCGAGGAGATCACGACCCTCCTCGCCCAGCTCGACCGCGCGAAACATCCGAAGACGAAGAAAGACGCCGCCCTCGACACGAAGGCGATCCACGTCCGCCTGAAGCAGATCGAGGCCGCCCAGCGCATCACACCCCCCGAGCTCCTCGCCGTCGTCGCGCAGAGCAACGTCCACATCACCGAGGCCCACCAGGCCAAGACCGAAATGGTCGAGGCCAACCTCCGCCTCGTGATCTCCATCGCGAAGAAATACACGAACCGCGGCCTCTCCTTCCTCGACCTCATCCAGGAGGGCAACATGGGCCTCATGAAGGCCGTCGAGAAATTCGAATACCGCCGCGGCTATAAATTCTCCACCTACGCCACGTGGTGGATCCGCCAGGCGATCACCCGCTCCATCGCCGACCAGGCCCGCACCATCCGCATCCCGGTCCACATGATCGAGACGCTGAACAAGGTGATGCAGGTCCAGAAGCAGCTCCTCCAAGAATTCGGCCACGAGCCGACACCCGAGGAAGTCGCCGACGAGATGAACCTGCCCGTCGAACGCGTGCAGCAGATCATGAAGATGGCGCAACAGCCCATCTCCCTCCAGTCCCCTGTCGGCGACGGCGACGACACCTCCTTCGGCGATTTCATCGAGGATAAGTCCGCCGAGAATCCCTACGACATGACGGCCTATTCGCTCCTACGCGAAAAGATCATCGATGTCCTCGACACGCTCACCGAGCGCGAACGCCGCGTGCTCTCCCTCCGCTTCGGTCTCGTTGACGGCTATAGCCGCACGCTCGAAGAGGTCGGCAAACAATTCAAAGTCACCCGCGAGCGCATCCGCCAGATCGAGGCCAAGGCCCTCCGTAAAATGCGTCACCCGACGCGTATTCGCCAGCTCCACGGTTTCTTCGACGCCGAGCAAATCGACAACGCGCAGAACCTCCTCAAGGTCGCCGCCACCGCCCGCCTCCCCGGCCTGCCCGGCGGTCCGGCGATGCCCGGCTACTCGCCCGTCATCCCCGGCCCCAAGTCGGACACCAAGTAATTCGACACTGCGCCCGGCCTACCCCGGACGCAGATCGCCTCTCATGCGAAACACCGCCCGCGCGCTCCTGCCGCTGGCGGTGTTTTTTTTGTTCACCGCCTGCCATTCGGTTCCTTCCGCCTCGTCCGCACCCGCACCTTCCTCGCCGATCGTTGCGACCCTCACCGCCAGCCCCAATATCATCGTGGGGCGCGTGCTCTCCGTAGATGTCGTCCGTGGCTTCGCCATTATCGCCCTTGCTCCATCCTCTCCCGCTTCCGCCTTCGCACCAGACCGTGAGTTACTCACACGCAGTGACGACCTGGGTGTGACCGCTCATCTCCGTGCAACCCGCCAGTTCCGCAGCCGCACCCTCGGGACCGTCATCATCTCCGGAACGCCCAACCTTGGCGACGAAGTGATCTTCCCGACCTCGCCCTAGACATTTCCTCGCTTCGCCTAAATCGCTTTCCCTCTTTACAGACCCGACCCTCAGCCTACGTTGCACCCACTATGACCGCTCCCGCTCCAATCCTCGCTGGCATCCTCGGTATGGGTCCCGCTGAGCTCGGTATCATTCTCATCATCCTCTTGGTCCTCTTTGGCGGCTCCAAGCTCCCCTCCCTCGCGAAGGGCCTCGGCCAGTCCATCAAAGAATTCAAGAAGGCATCCAAGGACGAACCTGAAGAAGAGAAAGCCGCCGAAGCCAAGAAGCCCGAGGTCACCAAGACCCACGGCTCCAACTGAGGCTTACCTACCTCTCCCAAAGCGCGCCCTTCTAAGCGCGCTTTTTTTTGCGCCCTGAAACCACGTCTTCACACTCGTGCGTCCGAGGTCACTCCGCCGGCTCACGCAGCCACGACTTGAATTCGCGCAAATGATCCAAGGCACCCAGCGCCAGCAATTCGTCTCCGCCGCGCACGCGCTCATCCGCGCCCGGATTCAGGACGCGCAATCCTCGGCGATGCAGTCCCGCGATCTGCACCCCGTGCTTCTGCGACAACGATAACTCACCCAGCGTGCGCCCAGCCGCCCGGCTGTCGTTCGGCACCGCGAGCGCCTCCATCCTGACCTCTTCGAACAGCGACTCTGCCACGGGCGCGCCCGATACCGCGCCAAGGATCGCCTTACCCGCGCGCACTTGGTCCGGCGTCCCCAGCAACAGCACCTTGTCTCGCGGGTAGAGCACCGCCGATGGCACCGGTAGCGGGATCATAAAACCCTGCCTCTCGATACCGACGACGGAGCACCCCGACCGCGTGCGCAATTCCAGTTCCGCAATGCTCCGCCCCTGGCAATCTGCCAGATCCGGTAGCGTGCAATCGATCATCTGCAACTGCCAGTCGCCATGCGGCTGGAGCCACGGCGCCGTTGTCGACGTCATCCGCGCGTCGCCGGTTTCGATCACACTGCTCAGCTCCAGCTCCAGCTGGCTGTGCCAGTAAACGAGTTTCTGCCGCAGCAGCACCAGTCCCGCCAACGCCACCAGCGCGCTCGCCAGCAACAGCCACCGCGCGGTGCCTTCAGCGGGCAAAATCGCCACCAGCCAGAAAAACATCGCCGCACCCGCGAGCGTTTTGATTCCGGTTTCCACCACCGGCGCCAGGCGCGCCGCCCGCGGGTGCCCGCGCGTCGAGACCTGCGCATAAAGCAGCGCCAGCGCCGAACAGTTGCGCCAGATCGCCACCAACGGCGCCAGCAACACCAGACTCAACACCGTCCAAAAAATAATCTCCGGCCCGTGCGCAAAGCCCCAGTCCTGTCCCAGCCAACCTTCGACCACCGTAAAAATCTGCCCTGAGAAAACCAGCAGCCCCGTCACCGCGAGCACTTCCACCCCGATCTGCACAAACCGCTTCCGGCTCAATTGCCAGAGCGGGCTGCGCTTCTGCTCGCGCTTCATCCGCTCCAGCCAGTCTTGATAAAAACGCTGCCAAGCCGATACCCACCGCGGTTGCCGCGCGCCCACTCGATCCGCGATCCACTCAGATTTACGCGTGAGCACCGGAGCCGCGAGGGTCGTCAGCAACGATACGCCCACCGCCAACGGATAAAACTTCGCCGGCACTAGCGCAGCACTCACCCCCAGCTGCGCGATGATAAACGAAAACTCGCCGATCGGCGTCCCCGTCAGTCCCGTGCGCAACGCATCCTCCGGCGGCGTCCCGATCAGCCCGAGCCCCGTCGCCACCGCCAACGGCCGCGCCACCAACACAAACGCCGTCACCGCCACGATCAGCCCCGCATTGTTCCAGAGTTCACGCACGTCGATCTGCATGCCGATCGACACGAAAAACACCGCCGTAAACACATCGCGCATCCCCGCAAATGTCCGCTCCACCTGGTGGCGATGCGGCGTCTCCGCGACGATCGTGCCCAGCAAAAACGCCCCCAGCGCCAGCGAGTAGCCTGCGCGTTGCGCCACCACCGCCAGACCGAAAAGCAACGCCGCCAATCCCACCGTTTGCAGTTCTTCGTCCGCGGAAATGCTCATCTGCTTCAGCAGCCACGGCACCAGC
>JANXLP010000225.1 GCA_025355125.1 Opitutaceae bacterium
GGCGCGGGCTCGGAGGGTGTCGTTGAGCGTGAGGCCCACGGAGGAAAGGAGCGGGTGAGGAGTGAGTTTAGGTTTTATCCCGACTACGACGCAGGCGCTTGGTCGATTCGGACGCTTCGAGGTAGTTTTCGCGGCTGACGATTTTACGGCCGGATTTTGATTCGAGTTCGCGGCGGGCGTTGCCGGCAACGGTGCCGCCTGCGACGGCGGCGGTTTGGTTTTGCGGAAAGCCACGCGCGTCTTTGGTGCGGGCGATCTCCGTCGTCGAGGCTTCGCCGAGCATGGAGAAGATCAACTCCAGGTCGGTCATGTGGTCGCGGAGGTTTTCGCGGCGGAGGCCTTTGTGGGCGGCGTATTCCGAGGGGGTGAGGCCGAAGGCGGCTTTGGAGATTTCCGCAGTGAGGATGGCGTATTCGAGTTTCTCTTTGACGCCGCGTTTTTGCCACTCGGAGGTCAGCTCGTCGCGGATGGCGATGCTGCGCATCCGTTTTTCGATCCATGCTTCGGAGTAGCCTTTGGCGAGGTAGATGGCGCGGGTGCGTCGGGCGGCTAGTTCGGGGTTTTCGATTTCCTGCACGCGTTCAAAGCCCACTTTGGCGAGCCAGCGTTTGAACGGCTCGGCCTTGGCGCTGGGAATGGATTGGATCAGCCGAAAAATCCCTTCGGTGTGCCAGCAGAGGAGTTTCTGCGGGCCGCCGGCGGTGGAAAACTCCAGCGCAAGGGGGGGGACAAGTTGTCCCCCCCCTTTGAGGGCCTCGGCGAGCGAGGGGTCGCGGAAGCGCATTTTTTTGAGATACTCCGAGGGATTAGCGGAGTCGGTGAGGGCGGCGAGGACATCGACGATGACGAACCACCAGTCGTCGGTGTGGAGGGTTTTGCGGATTTCCTTTTTCTGAAAGAGGGCGATGTGGGTGCTCATGGCGGGTTAGGGAAAAGCTGCGTGGCGGCGATGTGGTTGTCGAAGCCGGAAGCGCAAACAGCGAGATGCAGTGGGTGATGGAAGTGAGGGAAAAGAGAAGCAGGTGATGCCGGTAATGTGCTGGCCGATTCGCCGGACCGGATTTTTCAGGAACGGCTGGGGTTCGGCGAACGCGCTGCGCTTTTCGCGCGGAAGAAAGCTGCCGCGACGGTCACGGTGGGCGGAGCGCAGGTGCTCGCGGCGCACGCGCAGTCACCAGGATTCGAGACTTATCGGACCGGATGGCACTCGCTGATTTTGGAGCGGGTGGGACGGTAGGAGCTTTGAGACCTTTGACGGTGGGTTTCTCCGCAGTGAATGCGTGGCGTGAAACGAAGACCGCGAGGCGCTCGCGGGTGTTGGCGATTTTTTCTCGGCGATTATTTCGCCACCGGCGGAGAGGAGGCACGCGCTGCGCCGGCGGTCCCCGAGGTCCAGGACTATCGTGATATTTCGGTGAGGTTTATCGGACGCAGTATGACAGCGCATGTTTATCCGCGCTTCACGTCTCTACTCCTTCTCATTCCTACTGGTTGGGCTCTTTTTCTGTTTTCTTTGCGACGTCCTGCACGCCATTGCTGTCAGCCTTTAAGTAGATCTCGAACAGCGCATTTTTCTGCGCCTGCGAAAGGCGGATACGCTGAATGCCTGTCATGATCTTCGTTTTTGTGAGCGAAATCTCATACTCCTGTTTCGTTCGCGGGTGTAAGCGAAGCTCTTGCCGCAATGCTTGGCTCAGTCGCTCGTATTCAGAGTAGGACATTGGATGATATCTTTCTTCGCTTAATAGTTAATTAGCTCTCACCCGATTGCTATATCCGCAGGTAGTTCCTGAAAAGAGCACTTCGGACAAATTCATGGTCGGGTAACTCGGAGGTTTTTGAGTAGGGCGTTATCAGGTGCGGTCTGAATCTGCGCATAGCCTTACTGCGGCGGGTGATTCAGTTCTCGAGGTAGATGTATTTGTAGGGGTGGTTGTCCAGGAGGGTGGGGTAGTAGCCTTTGACGCGGGGACTCACGGCGTGGACTTTGGTGTAAAAGTAAATCGGGATCACGGGGACTTCATCGACGAGGATGGCGTCCATCTTTTGGTAGATCTCGTAGCGGTCGGTGTCGTTTTTGGCGGTGAGCGCCTGCTGGAAGAGGCGGTCATACTCGGGGTTGCCCCAGAGGGTGTCGTTGTTGCCGTTGCCGGTGGTCCAGATCTCAAGGAAGACGTGCGGGTCAACGTAATCGGCGATCCAGCCGGCGCGTTGGAGGGTATAGTCCTTGGTCTCGTGCTGGGTGGTGAGATAGACTTTCCACTCTTCGTTGCGGAGGGTGATTTCGACGCCGAGGTTTTTGCGGAGCATCTGCTGGATGGCTTCGGCGATGGCGCGGTGGTTGGCCTGGGTGTTGTAGAGGAGTTCGATGGGCGGGCAGCCTTTGCCGTCGGGGTAACCGGCTTCGGCCATGAGCTGCTTCGCGAGGGCGAGGTCGCCGGTGATCTTGGCGCGGGGGAAGTAGCCGGCGGTGCCGGGGTAGCTCACTCCGTAGGCGGGAGTCTCGCCGCCGCGGGTGACGTTTTTAATGAGGCTCTCGCGGTCGATGGCGAGGGCGAGGGCCTTGCGGACGCGTTTATCGGTGAGGGGAGGGCGGGTGACGTTGCAGCGGTAGAAATAGACACCGAGCCAGGGGTCGATCTTGAGGGCTTCGGGGCGTTCCTTGCGGTAGGTGTCGATCTTGGCGGCGGGGAGCTCGTTGGTCATGTCGAGCTGGCCGGAGCGGAACATGCGCTCTTCGGTGGCGAGGTCTTCGGTGGGGTAGAACTCAATGGCGTCGAGTTTGACGGTGGCGGCGTCCCAGTAGTGGGGGTTGCGCACGACGGTGATCTTTTGCTGGGGAGCCCAGTCCTTTAACATGAAAGGACCGCTGCCGACGTGGTTGCCGGTGCGCGTCCAGGCGGTGCGTTTCTCGTCGAGCTTGCCGAATTTTTTGAGGACGTGGGTGGGGACGATCGTCCAGGCGTAGTGGCTGGCGATGATTTTGAGAAGGTAGGGGGTGGGGGATTTGAGGGTGATCTGGAGGGTGGCGGCATCGAGGGCCTTGAAGCCGGTCTTGGTGAAATCGGTGAGCTTGCTCTTGGTGAATTCCTCGGCGCCGACGGCGAACCAGAGCAGGTAGGAATACTCGGAGGCGAGCGCGGGGGATAACATGCGGCGGTAGGACTCGACGGCTTCGGCGGCGGTGATGGGGACGCCGTCGGACCACTTCAGGCCGGCGCGGAGGTGGAAGGTATAGACGAGGCCATCGGCGGAGATTTCCCAGCGGTCGGCGAGGCCGGGGACGGGGTGGAGATCTTTGGGATCTTCGGAAACGAGGCCTTCAAAGAGAGCCATCATGAGCTTGTGCTCGGGGACGCCGGTGATCGTCTGCGGGTCGAGATCTTGCGGCTCGGCGCCATTGCCGACACGCCAGATTTGCGGGATGGCGGATTTTTGGGAGGCGGCGGTGGAGGGGGTCGCGGTGCCGGGGGTGGCGGAGGCGGGGGAATCTTTTTTGCCGCAGCCGGTGAAGAGGGCGGCGAGGAGAACGAGGCCGGTGAGCGGGGCGAATCGGCGTGCGTGGCGGGTGGTGGGGAAGTGGGTGCGAATGGGGGATTCGGGGGAACGGGCGGAAATAAGCATGGGGAGATGAGAGCAAGGGCCGGGCCGAGCGCAAGCGGTGGCGTGGTCGGGTGGCGAAATCGCGGGATCGGCGGGTGGGCGTGGGCTCGAAGGAAATCTGACTGATTGTGGTGGGGAAGGGCACGGCTGACGCGGTGAGTGGTGAAACCTCCTTGAGGTTTCTGCGTCTGTTCGCCGTTCATATCTCTTACCCATGCCCGCATCTTCCCACCCCGGTCGTCGCTGTGTTTCCGTTGCCTGCCTGTTGCTCGGGATCGCCCGCTTGCACGGAGCCGAGGTGGTCGATCCGTATAAGGCGCAGGGAAACGTCGCGCCGAGGATATCGCGGCTCACCGCGGAGCAGGAAGCGGCGATCTTGAAGGACGTGAAGGTGCCGGAGGGTTTTGATGTGACGCTCTTCGGCAACGCGGCGGCGGCGAATTATCCGGTGTTCGTGGCGGCGGCGCCGAATGGGGATCTTTACGTGTCGAGCGATGGCAACGGGTCGCTCGGGCGCGAGCCGCACCGCGGGCGCATCCTGCGATTGCGCGATACGGATGGCGATGGGCGGGCGGATGAGGTGACGGAATTTGTTAAGGATTTGGATTCACCGCGCGGGCTCGTGTGGGACCACGACCGGCTCTACGTGGTGCATCCGCCACACGTGAGTGTGTTCATCGACCGCGACGGTGACGGCGTGGCGGAGGAGTCGAAGGTGCTCATCCGCGATATCGCGTTTGGCTTCAAGGACCGGCCGGCGGACCACACGACGAACGGACTCAGTCTCGGCATCGACGGCTGGCTCTACGTGGCCGGCGGAGATTTTGGCTACATGAAGGCGGTGGGCACGGATGGGCGCACGGTGCAGCACCGGGGCGGCGGTGTGACGCGGTTTCGGCCGGACGGCACGGGGCTGGAGATTTTCAGCCAGGGCACGCGCAACATCGTGGAAGTGGCGGTGGGACCGCTCATGAACATTTTTGCACGCGACAATACGAACGATGGCGGCGGTTGGGATATCCGCTTCGAGCAGTTCACGGGGCTGGAGCATCACGGTTATCCCTACCTGTATAAAAATTTCGGCGCCGAGCACGTGAAGGCGCTGGCGGACTACGGCGGCGGGTCCGGGTGCGGGGCGCTGTTTTTGGACGAACCGGGATTTGGAAAATGGAACGGCCCGCTGACAGCGGATTGGGGCACGGGCGCGCTGTGGCATCACACGGTAGAGCAGAAAGGCGCGAGCTATACGGAGACGGCGGCGCCGGAGAAATTCGTCGCGCTCACGCGGCCGACGGATGCGGACGCGGATGCGTTGAGCCATGTTTACCAAGCGAGTTGGAAAGGCGCGACGTTCAACTGGGCGGGGACGGACGTGGGCTACATCGTGCGGGTGACGCCGAAGGATTTTAAGGCGCCGGCGCTGCCGGATTTCGCGCGCGTGAGCGACGCGGAACTCGTGGCGTTATTGGAGTCGCCGAGTCACCGCACACGGCTGGAGGCGCAGCGGACGCTGCTGCGGCGCGAGGCGAATGCGGAGACGACGGCGCGGCTGCTCGCGCTGGCGCGGGATGTGGCGAAGCCGATGGTGACGCGCGTCGCGGCGGTGTATGCGGTGACGCAGCGGGCGTTTGGCGGGAATGTGGATGCAGCGGTGTCGGGGCTCGCGGCGGATGCGGCGCTGCAACCTTATGTGCTGCGCGCGATGGCGGACGGCGGAAAGGATGCGCCGACGGAGGCGTTTGCCGCGGGGCTGGTGAGTGCGGATGCGCACGCGCGGCTCGAGGCGATCGTCGGCGCGGTGCATCGGAATCTCACGGGGCTAGCGCCGCAGATCTCGGCGTTGCTCGGTGATGCGGATGACCGGGTGGCGCACACGGCGTTTCGCGGGCTGGCGATGCTCGGCGCGCACGAGGCTGGCTTTGCGGTGCTGGGCAGCGCGACGGCGCTGTCAGCGCAGCGGCTGGGGGCGGTGAGGGCGCTGGAACGGATGCACACGAAGGCGGTGGTGGACGGGGTGCTCGCGCGACTCGCGAAAGAAACGGTGCCGGAGCGGCGGCAGCATTTGATCAGCGTGTTGTGCCGGTTGAATTTCACGGACGGCGAATGGAAGGGCGATTCGTGGGGCACGCGGCCGGACACGCGCGGGCCTTATTATCAGCCCGAGGCGTGGAGCGAGACGCCGCGGATCGCGGCGGCGATGAAGGAACTGTTGGCAACGGCGCCGCCGGCCGAGGCGGGGTTTTTGGTGAGCGAGATGAACCGGAATCGGATTCAGTCGAATGAGGCGTTGGCGCGCATCATCGCGTTGGCTGAAGCGAAGCCGGAATTCACGGCTGAGGCGGTGATGCAGATGGCGGCGCTGGACGATATCCCGGCGGCGGGCGTGCCGATGTTGATTCGGACGGCGCAAGATGCGGGGGCGAATCCGGGCGTGCTCGCGCAGGCGGTGACGGCGCTCGCAAAGACGGACAGCGCGGACGGCGCGCGGGCGATGTTGGCGGCGCTGGTCACGCTCGATGCGGCCAAGGGCTCGAATAAAGAACAGGACGCGGCTCGGACGGCGTTTTTGAATGCGCCCAAGCTCGATGCGATGCATGAGGTTTTCGAGGCCGAGGCGGCGAAGGTGGGCGGGCCGGCGGCGCTGCTGGCGGATGCGGCGTTGTTGAAAATCAGCGGGCGGGCGTCGGGCAGCCCCGAGGCTCGGGAGCTGGCGGCGAAGGCGTTGGCGGTGGGTTGGGAATCACCGGCGCGGCGCGCGCAGATCATCGGCGCGGCGGATAAATTTAAGTTGCACGCGCTCGACGAAAAAATCCTCGCGGCGGTGGATGATCCGGCGCCCGCGGTGGCGAAGGTGGCGAAACGGGCGGTGGGGACGTTGAAGCTCGGCGCGAAAGGTGGCGCGGGTGGTGGGCCGTTGATCAGCACGTTAAAACTGGACGAGGTGGTCGCGCTGGTGGTGAAGACGAAGGGCGATGCGGGGCTGGGTGAGCAGGTGTTTTTGCGGCAGGCGTGCGTCTCGTGCCACACGGTCAGCCAGAGCGAGGCGCCGAAGGGACCTTACCTCGGCAACATCGCGCAGACTTACTCGCGGCCGGAGTTGGCGCGGGCGATTTTGGAACCGAATGCGACGATCGCGCAGGGCTTCGCGACGGAAGTCGTGGTGCTCAAGGACGGCTCGCAACAGGTGGGCTTCATCACGCTGGAGTCGGCGGATAAGGTGAAATTGCGCAATGTGACGGCGCAGGAATTCACGTTTGCGGTGAAGGACATCGTGCAGCGGCAGAAGCTGCCGATTTCGGTGATGCCGCCGGGATTGGTGGACGGGCTGACGGTGCGGGAGCTAGCGTCGCTGCTGGATTATCTGGAGGCGCTGGCGAAGAAGTGAGGCGGCGCGGAGGCGGAGAGGAGATTCGGAGGAGTGCCCACGGAAGACACGGAATACACGGAAGGAAACGGAGCTGAGAAGTTTGGGCTCAGCGGGGCGCGGGAGGGCGGGTCGGAGACCGCGCCCTACTTTTTCAGCATGGTGTCGCGACGGGCTTTGAACTCGTTGCCGGGTTTCCATTCGGGCCACGTGGCGGAATTGGCGATACGGCGGCCGACTTCGAGGATGAAGGCGGCGTCTTGGGCGGCGCCCTCGAAGGTCCAGTCGGGGCGGACCTCGTCGGAGACTTTGTGGTAGTCGTTGGCGGTGTAGAGATCGGCGATTTTCTGGCCGTAGTCGGCGGGTTGGCCGATGAAGGTGCGGCCGGGTTTTGGGTAGTAGGCGGGCACGCCGACCTTCGCGAATTCGAAGTGATCGCTGCGGTAGTAGCTGCCTTTCTCTGGTTGGGCGTCGGGGAGGACGGTGCGGCCCTGCTCCTTGGCGACCGCGAGGCCGATGTCGTCGATGGTCGAGGCACCGTTGCCGATCACGATGAGGTCGCTGGTGCGGCCGTGGGGATTGGCGCCGTCCACGTTGATGTTCGCGAGGGTCTTGGTGAGCGGGTAGAGCGGAGCTCGGCCGTAGTATTGGGAGCCGAGGAGGCCCTTTTCTTCGCCGGTGACGGAGAGGAAGAGGATGCTGCGCTTGGGTTTTTCGGCGGCGGGCAGCGCGGCGAAACCTTGGGCGACTTCGAGGAGGAGGGCGGTGCCGGAGGCGTTGTCGGCGGCGCCGTTGAAGATCTGGTCGCCGGAGAGCTTGGGGTCCAGGCCGAGGTGATCCCAATGGGCGGAGTAGATCACGTATTCGCCGCGCAATTTCGGATCGGTGCCGGGGAGGAGGGCGACGACGTTTTTGGAACCGACGTCGCGGGTTTTGTTGGTCACGGAGAAAGAGCCGTGGGCTTTGAGAGTGACTGGCTTGAAGTCGCGCGTGGCGGCGGCAGCTTTTAGTTTGGCGAAATCTTCGCCAGCGGCGGCGAGGAGTTTGGTGGCGTAGTCTTGCGTGAGCCAGGCCTCGAGGGCGACGCGGGAGGCGTTGGCGTCGGGCGTGCGGAGATCGAAGTTTTCGCGGCCCCAACTGCCGGCGACGACGGCGAAGGGATAACCGGCGGGGCCGGTCTCGTGGATGATGAGGCAGGCGGCGGCGCCCTTGGCGGAGGCGATCTCGTATTTGTAGGTCCAGCGGCCGTAGTAGGTCATGGCTTTACCGCCGAAAACTTTGGGGTCGAGCTGGCCGGAGGCGGGATCGGTTACGGGTGGGTCGTTGATGAGCATGACGACGGTTTTTCCGCGGACATCGACGCCCTTGTAGTCGTCCCAGCCGAACTCCGGCGCGGCGACGCCGTAGCCGACGAAGACGAGTTCGCTGGATTTCACTTCGATGCGTGGGGTGACGCGGCGCGAGACGCCGACGTAGTCGATGAGATGCGTGGGCGTGAGGGTTTGGCCGCCGACTTCGAAGCTCGCGGTGGGTTTCGAGGTGAGGCCGATCATGGGCACGTTTTGGAGGTAGGTGCCGTTGGGATTGCCGGGGGCGAGGCCGAGGGCTCGGAACTCGCGCTCGAGGTAGGCGACGGTCTTTTCCTCGCCGGGCGAGGCGGGCGCGCGGCCCTCGAATTCATCGGAGGCGAGGATCTTGGTGTGGGCGAGAATGCGGGCGGCCGGGGTGGAGGGAGGGGAGGCGGCGGTGAGCGGGGCGGCGATGACGGCGAGCGCAGCGAGAAGGCGGGGGAGACGCATAGAAGAAGATTTGGGGGGCGGCGAGAAATGGCAACGGTGAGGAGTTAAACGGCGAGTTTAACCAAGGATCTCACGGATAGACCGGCATGATGCGAGCAACCGGAGAAGTAATAAGTCGGGGGAGCGGATGGCCGCGGGGTCGGGGCGGGCGGCGCTCCGAAGTCGATCAGGTGGCAGGAGCGGGGGCGTGTGCGTCGCGGACGGCGCCGAGTAGCTCGGAAGTGGAGAAGGGTTTGTTCAACACGCAGTCCACCCCGGCGGCGCTGATCTGCTCGAGGTCATCGGAACCGAGGCGACCACTGATGATGAGGATGCGGCCGCGGTAGTGGGCCGCCTGGCGGATGCGTTGGGCGAGCTCGATGCCGTCGAGGCCGGGCATGTTGACGTCGAGGATGAGCAGATC
>JANXLP010000236.1 GCA_025355125.1 Opitutaceae bacterium
CTCTTCGCCCGTCTCAAGTCTTTCCGCCGCATCGCCACCAGATACGAAAAATTACACACCACCTTCTCCGCCATGGTCTCCCTCTCTTGCCTCCTCGTCTGGCTCAAATACTGATCTTCTTTTCAAAGACACGGCCTAACAATCTATACCCTAGAATTAAGGTCGCGACGGCGTCTTGACCGGTTTCAGGAGCAGGTCTTGAAAATCGAAACTGAAATCCGTTAGCGGCGAGATCGCCTCCATTTTTGCTTGGTCGATCACGCCGTCCGGGGTCAGCGAAAAGCTCACAAACGCATCGGCGTTCAGTGCGCGCTCCCGCCAGCGCACGATGAACGTGTCGTGCTGCCAGTGCTCCAGCTCTCCCGTCAGCAACGGCGTATGGCCAAATCTCAACACCAGTTTCCCTGATTCCTCCGCGATACTCACGTCGCCATACCAGCTATCCCGATACGTCCCTGCGTAGCGCGGCAACGGCAACGACGGCGCCGTATCCTTCGCCCGCGCCGCCACGTGTTTCGCCCAACTTTCGTCCGCCCGCGCCAGCGCCTTCTGATGAGCCTCTGCATACGCCGTCACCCAATCCGTCACCGGCGCATCCATAAATGCATCCAGCACGCGCAGACTCACGGCCTGAAACGCTTCGCCCGATTCCTGATTCGTCAACACGACCACGCCCAACTTTAGCTCCGGCACGAGTGCCACCTTCGAGACCTGCCCCGGCCAACCGCCCGTATGCGATACGATCTTCTTCCCACGATAATCCGATAAATTCCACCCCAGCCCGTAGCCGTTAAAATTCGGCTGCGTCGGAATAAGCGCACCGGTCCGCTGCGCGATGGGCATCGGCGTCACCACCGACCACATCTCGCGCTGACGCCGCTCCGAGAATAACCGCTTCTCCGTTCCATTCGCGCCATCCGCCAGACGTCCGCCCGCCAGTTACACTCGCAACCACTTCGCCAGATCGGTCACATTCGCGACAATCGCGCCCGCCGGCGCATTGTTCTCCCATGCCATCGGTGCCACCGGCCCCAGCCCCTTAAAATCGATCTTCGCATGTCCCGTCGCCGCATTGTTCGCGACCGTGACTTCCGCGCTGCTCAGCTTCGCCTCGGTCATTCCCACCGGCCCAAAAATCCGGGTCCGCACAAACTCTTTCCATGACTGCCCCGACACTGCCGCGACCACCTCACCCGCGACCGCGTAGAGAATATTGTCGTAGGCATACGCACTGCGAAAACTCGTCGCCAACGGAATGAACCGCAGCCGCCGCACGACCTCGCTCGCCGAATAATCCGACGGTGGCCAATAAAGCAGATCGCCCGCGCCCAGACTCAGCCCGCTACGATGCACCAACAAATCACGCACCCGCATCTCTCGTGTAACAAATGGGTCCGCCATCTGAAACCCCGGCAACCGATCCACCACGCGGTCGTCCCAACTCAGCTTTCCCTCATCGACGAGAACCGCCAGCGCCGCCGCCGTGAACGCCTTCGTGTTCGAAGCGATGGCAAACAGCGTGTGCGCATCCACCGTCGCGGGCTCGCCGAGTTTCCGCACGCCAAAGCCGCGCGCCATCACCACCTCGCCGTCCTTCACAATCGCGACCGCGATGCCCGGCACTTCGAACTCCTTCATCGTCCGCTCCACGTAGCTGGAAAAATCCGCCAATCCCGCCGGCAGCTTTTGCTCGCTCGCCGCCAGCCAGCTCCAGCCCGACACCATCACCACAACCATCAAAGCCCCGCGCAGTTTCTTTTTCATAAAAATAGAAAAACCTCAGTGCGTTGCCCCGCCGCTCGTCCGTAAATCGCGCTTCGTCCGCAGCGCCGTCTCCACAGCCCGCGCCACCGCCGCCACCATCGTCTCCAGCGGCAGACTCGCATGCCCCGCCTTCGCCTGCCCCGGCAAAAACGGCACGTGGATAAATCCGCCGCGCACCCCGCGCTTCCGCCGTAGCGCATGCATGAGCCCGTAGAAAACGTGATTGCACACAAACGTCCCCGCCGTCTGCGACACCTCCGCCGGCACGCCCTCCGCGCGCAACGCCGCGACCATCGCCTTCACCGGCAACGTCGAAAAATACGCCGCCGGCCCACCACGCACAATCGCGCGATCCACCGGCTGCCCGCCCGCGCTGTCCGCGATCCTCGCATCATCCACGTTGATCGCCACCCGCTCCGGCGTAATCGCCGCCCGCCCGCCCGCCTGCCCCACGCAGATCACGAGCTCCGGCTGCACCTCCTTCATCCGCCGTTTCAACTCCGCCACACTCGCACCGAACACGCACGGTAACACCGCTCCCACCACTCGCCGCCCCCCGATCACCTGCCCGTCGAGCGCCTCCGCGATCTGCGCCGAGGGATTCAGCGGCTCGCCCCCAAATGCCTCAAATCCCGTAACCAGCACCGTCTTCATTTTCGTGGGTTTCGTAATTTTCATGGTTCTGCCCTCAGCTCCGATACACGCAGAAATACATCACCCCGACATTAAAAATCCAGATCACCGCCGCAAACGGCGCCTGCGCCTTGATCACCGCGAAGTCATCGCGCAACTCCAGCAACTTCACCGGCACGATGTTGAAATTCGCCGCCATCGGCGTGACCAGCGTCCCACAGTAACCACTCAGCATCCCCAGCGCGCCCATCACTGCCGGATCACCCCCGTGCGCCTTCACGATAAACGGCAATCCCACGCCGAGCGTCATCACCGGAAACGCCGCGAACGCATTTCCCAGCAAGATCGTGAACAGCGCCATCCCCGCGCAATACGCCACCACCGCCACCGCCGGGATCTGCACCGGCAACGCCGCCGCCACGAGCTGCGCGATCACGTCGCCCACGCCCGCCTTCCCCATGATCCCGCCCAGCGCCGCCAGCATCTGCGGCAAAATCAGCGCCCAGCCCAGGAGTTGCAGCAACCGACCGCCTTCCCACGCCGCCGTCCGCACGCCTTCGCCCGTCGTGCGCATCGCCGCCACTAGCCCGATCACGCACCCGAGCCCGAGTGCGACTTGCGCCACCTGCTTCGGATTCACCAGCACGATCTCACCCACCTTCACCCACTCCAACGTCAACCCACCCACCACCGCTACCGCCGGCACGATCAACACCGGCCATAGCAGCCGGTTCCCCAGCCGCTCCGCCCGCGCCTTCAGCAGCGTCGTATCGCCCGCGGAAAAATGCGGCACAGCCACGCGCCGCGTCGCGATCAGTCCCGTCAGCGCCAGCACCACATAGCCCACCACCGTTGTTGGCAGCCACTTGCCCGCACCGATGGCCACCGCCAGCAACAGCCAAAACGCCGCCGAGCCCCACCGCTTCGGTTGCGTCGCATCCGCCGCAATCAACACCCCCACCGCCGCCAGCACCACGCCGCACAACGCATAAAAAAACTCCAGCGTCAGCAGCGTCATGGCTTCACGTCCTTTGCTTTTTCCGCATTCCGTTTCACCCGCGCGTCGAGCCGCCGATAGCGCCACCAGCCCACCGCGATCACCCACAACGCCGTAGGTAAACACCACAGCTTGATGTCCCCCAGCGCCACCACCACGCCCGCATTGTCGAAAAACGCCTTGATGAGGAGCACCGCGCCGACCGCCACCACGACATCGTCTGCGAAAAAATTCCCCACGTTCTCCGCCGCCGCCGCGTGCGCCCGGATATCCGCGCGCGCCTCCGCCGACAACGCCCCCACCCGCGCCTCCGCCGCGCCCTCCGCCATCGGCGCCACGATGGGCCGCACCATCGCCGCGTGGTTGCCGATGCTCAGCCCTACCATGCTCGTGAGCCCGCGTAGCACCTCCGCAAGCAGCCGAAGAATCTG
>JANXLP010000273.1 GCA_025355125.1 Opitutaceae bacterium
CGTGGGCGACCTGATGGCGCAGTTGAAGAAACTCGGGCTCGACGAGCGCACGCTGGTGATTTTCACGAGTGACAACGGCCCCCACCGCGAAGGCGGCCCGTTGCAGAATCCGGATTTTTTTGGCGCGAGCGGTCCGCTCAACGGCATCAAGCGCGCACTCACGGACGGCGGCATCCGGGTGCCGTGGATCGTGCGCTGGCCGGGCAAGATCAAGGCGGGCGCGGTGTCGGCACACGTCGGTTATTTTGGCGATGTGATGGCGACCCTAGCCGAGCTCGCGGGGGCGACGGTGCCGAAGGGGGTGGCGCTCGACAGCATCAGCCTGGTGCCGGAGTTGCTCGGGCGCGGCGCGCAGTCGAAGCACGCCTATCTCTACTGGGAGTTTTACGAGAAGGGATTCAGCCAGGCGGTGCTGCTCGATGGACGTTGGAAAGGCATCCGTTTGCTCACGCCGAGCGCGCCGATCCGGTTCTTCGATTTGGCGAACGATCTCGCGGAGGCGCACGACGTGGCGGCTGCACACCCGGAGTTGGTGGCGCGGATCGCCGAGATCATGCGCACCGGACGGACGGACAACGAATTTTGGAAAGCCCCGAAGGGCTGAGCGCCGCAGTGCCCGCCGGCTTTTGCGCGCTCGGGTGCTCCGTTTATTTCTTAACCGGTGTGGCGGGCGGAAGGTTCTTACACGACTGCCAAGCGAGGAAGCGCCACTGGCCGTTCTCCTCGCGCCAGATTGCGAGGAAGTTGAGGTCGTTGTCGGCGCGGGCGCCCTGGTTGGTGGCTTTGATGAGCACGCGTCCGGTCATCTGCACGATGCCGGGGGCGATGGGCGTGAAGGTGCGCGTCTGATAGTCGAAGCTCTCGTAGATGGTGGAGCGGGTGACGAGGGACGTCATGTAGGATGCCTTCGTGTCGATCTTGCCACTGGAGTGGGCGTAGTGGAGCGCGTCGGAGAAGATCGCGGCGAGACGGGTTTTGTCGCCGGCCTTGGTGGCGGCGAGGCGTTCGTCGTCAGCGGCGGTGACGGCGGCGAGGAGAGTCGCGTCGGATGCGGCAAACGCGGTGAACGGCATGGAAGCGAGGAGTAGGCAGGCAACGAAGAGCAGGCGATTTTTCATGGGGGTAGTGGGGGCCGAGGGGTGGATTGGGTGGGGGACGAACGAGACAATGGAGCGACGCGGACCGAAGCAAGCGAAGGGCGGCGGCGACAGGGGCGAGTTTTCGTTTGGCTTTCAAGGCGGGGCCGGGCGAGAGTGCGGGTATGTTGGCACGTTCCCCTCAGGCCGCGTTGCAGCGGCTCTTTGATGAAGTTGGCTCCGTCGATCAGGTCGGTATCGAGGAGCGCGTCGCGAAATACGGCACGCGCTCGATCAAGAAGACCGCGAAAATCTGGGGCCTAAAAACCGCCGTCTCGATGGTGGATCTCACAACGCTCGAGGGTAAAGACACGCCCGGAAAAGTCGCCTCACTCTGCCAGAAGGCGCTCCAGCCGCACGACCCGGAGTTGGGCGTGCCGCAGGTCGCGGCGGTGTGCGTCTATCCCGCCATGGTGAAGCACGCACGCAAGGCGCTCGGCAGCGACACAGCGGTGCGCATCGCCTCGGTGGCGACGGCGTTTCCCAGCGGACAGGCGCCGCTCAAGACCCGCCTTGCCGAAGTGAAGGCGGCGGTTGCCGATGGCGCCGACGAGATCGACATGGTGATCAACCGCGGCGCGTTTCTCGCGGGCGAGTTTGGCGTGATGCAGGACGAGATCGCCGCTGTCGTGCAGGCGTGCGGTGCGGCGACGCTCAAAGTTATTTTGGAGGTCAGCGAACTGGAGACCTACGACAACATTCGCGCCGCGTCGTTTTTGGCGATGCGGGTCATCCGCCCCGGGGACTTCATCAAGACGAGCACGGGCAAGACCTCGCTCAACGCGACGCTCGGCAATAATCAGGTGATGCTCGAGGCGATCCGGGATTTCTACCTCGATACGGGTGTCGCCATCGCGATGAAGCCGGCGGGCGGCATTCGCACGGCGAAGCAGGCGCTCACGTTTCTCGTCGCGGTAAAAGAGACGCTCGGCGACGCGTGGTTGAACAACACCCGCTATCGTTTCGGCGCGAGCTCGTTGCTCAACGATCTGGTGCGTCAGCTCGAAAAGGAAAAAACCGGGGCCTACCAGGCGCCGTATTATTTCAGCGAAGCCGCCGAGAGCTACTGATCCTTCACGAATCCTCTCCCCAACATGTCCACTTTGTCCGCCGCCAAGAAATCCATCCGTTCCGCCTCCCGCGTGGGCCGTCCCGCGCCCGAGCTCATCTTTGGCGATCTCTGGGAATTCGATCCTGCGCCCGAGTCGGCTGATCCGAAGTTGAAGGCGCGTTACGAGCTCTTCATCGACGGTAAGTTTGTCGCGCCCAAGGGCGGGAAATATTTCGACTCCGTCAATCCGGCCAACGAACAAAAACTCGCCGAGATCGCGCTCGCCGGCCCGGCCGATGTCGATGCGGCTTACGCTGCCGCGCGGCGCGCCTATGACGGCGGGTGGGGCAAGATGCCCGGCCGCGAACGCGCCAAATATCTCTACCGCATCGCGCGGCTCTTGCAGGATCGCGCGCGGGAATTCGCCGTCGCGGAGACGCTTGATGGCGGCAAGCCCATCAAGGAATCGCGCGACTTCGACGTGCCGATGGCAGCCGCGCATTTCTTCTATCACGCCGGCTGGGCGGACAAACTTGACTACGTCGCGCCGGGCCGGAAGGTCGCGCCGCTCGGTGTCGTGGGACAGGTGATCCCGTGGAATTTCCCGCTGCTGATGTGCGCGTGGAAACTCGCGCCAGCGCTGGCGATGGGCAACACGGTTGTCCTTAAACCGGCCGAGACGACATCGATCACCGCGCTGAAGCTGGCGGAGATTTTCCAGGACGCGGGACTGCCGCCCGGTGTCGTAAATTTTGTCACGGGTGCGGGCGAAGTCGGCGCGGCGGTGATGAATCACGCCACGCCCGCCAAGATCGCGTTCACCGGTTCGACGGAGGTCGGCAAGATCATCATGCGCGGCCTCGCCGGCACCGACAAAAAGATGACCATGGAACTCGGCGGCAAGGCGGCGAACATCGTGTTCGCCGACGCGCCGCTCGATCAGGCCGTCGAGGGCATCGTGAACGGTATCTTCTTTAACCAAGGCCATGTGTGCTGTGCCGGTTCGAGACTGCTCGTGCAAGAGAGCGTGGCGGAGAAAGTGCTCGCGAAACTGAAGAACCGTATTCGCACCCTGCGCGTGGGTGATCCGATGGACAAGAACACCGACATCGGCGCGATTAATTCGCGCGAGCAGCTCGACAAGATCACGGCGCTCGTCGCGGCCGGCGTGAAAGAGGGTGGCGAGATGTTTCAGCCCGCGTGCAAACTGCCGACCAAGGGTTTTTATTTCCGGCCGACGATTTTTTCCGGCGTGAGCATGAGCAGCTGCGTAGCGCGCGAAGAAATTTTTGGCCCCGTGCTCTCGGTCCTGACCTTCCGCACAGTCGATGAAGCGATCGAGAAGGCGAACAACACCGCCTACGGCTTGAGCGCCGGTGTGTGGACCGACAAGGGCTCGCGCATCCTGAAGATGTCCACCGAGCTGAAGGCCGGCGTCGTGTGGGCCAACACTTACAATAAGTTCGACCCCACGTCGCCCTTTGGCGGCTACAAGGAAAGCGGCTTCGGCCGCGAGGGCGGCCGTCAGGGCCTGCTCGATTACTGCAAACTCGTTTAAGCGAAAGCACGCACCATGGCCCGACTTCCCATCACCAAGACCCCGAAAGTTTACGTTGGCGGCGCGTTTATCCGCTCCGAGAGCGCGCGTGTGTTTCCGCTGAAGGACGCCACGGGCGAATTTTTCGCCAACATCCCGCAGTGCACGCGTAAGGATCTGCGCAACGCCGTCGAGGCCGCCGCCAAGGCCGGTCCCGGCTGGGCGAAACGCACGGCGTATAACCGTGGGCAAATTCTTTACCGCCTCGGTGAGATGATCGAGGCGCGCGCGGGCGAAATGGCCGATGCGATCACGCTGGGCGGTGCGACGCCGGCGGCGGCGGCGCGCGAAGTCGCGGCCACCGTGGACCGCCTCATCTACTACGCGGGCTGGACCGACAAATATGAACAGGTGCTCGGGAACGTGAACCCGGTCGCGGCACCGTATTTCAATTTCACCGTGACCGAGCCGATGGGCATTGTCGGCGTGATCGCGCCCGACGAAGCGCCGCTGCTCGCGCTGATCTCGCTCATCGCACCCGCGATCACGAGCGGCAACACCGTGGTCGCGCTCGCCTCGACGACGCAGCCGTATCCGGCGATTCTCCTCGGCGAGATGCTGGCTACGAGCGATCTACCTGGCGGTGTCGTCAACTTGCTCACGGGATTCCGCAAAGAAATGATCTCCACGTTTGCGACGCACACGCACCTCCGCGCGATCAGCGCCGTCGTGAATGCCGAAGAGCGTAAAGCGCTCGCGCTCGGCGCCGCCGACAGCGTGAAGCGCACGCACCTGCTCAAGGCCGAGGAAAAGCAGGACTGGTTTGCTGACAACGCGCAGAGCGTTTACGCGATCCGCGACACGCTGGAGTTCAAGACGACGTGGCACCCGGTGGGGGCGTGAGCCGCGCCGTAGAGCGGGTGGGGCGCGTTGTTCTTAACGCGGCGGTTCGACGGCACCCCTGTTGGATTTCGAGGCAAAACAGCGGGTGAGGGATGACCCGCCCTACCGCCAAAATCAGACGCGCTTTAGAAACGCCGCAATCTCGCGCGCCGTCGGCATCGACGGGGCGGTGCCGAACTTCGTGACGGAGAGGGCGGCGACGGCGTTTCCGAAGTGCGCGGCGGCGAGGATGTCGCCGTTGAATTTCACGAGGCCGGCCGCGAAGCCGCCGCAGAAGGCGTCGCCGGCGCCGGTGGTGTCCACGACGTTCACCTTGTGCGACGGAATCAACGTCGCGCCGGAGGATTGGGAGACGAGGACGCCTCTGGCGCCCAATGTGACGATCATAGTCGGCACGCCGAGGGTGCGGCAGAGGGCGTGTAACCTTTCCGAGGGTAAGGCGGCGACGGCGGAGGCGGTAAGTTTCTTCGCGAGGGGGATTTTCCATAGCGCCATCAATGCGGCGAATTCCGATTCGTTGGGGATGAGAATATCGACGTGCTTGAGCAGCGCGGGATCGAAGTCGGTGCGCATGGGCGCGGGGTTGTGGATCGTGATGACTCCGGCACGGCGGGCGGTGCGGAGCACGGCGGCGACGGTGCGAAGATCGGTCTCGTGCTGCGTGACGACGACGCGGGCGGCGCGCAGCGCGACGGCGGGCACATCGGCGGGGCGCAGGGCGGCGTTGGCGCCGAGGGCGACGATGATTTCGTTTTGACCGTGGGCGTTGACCAAAATACCGGCGGTGCCGGTGGCGTGCGGTGGTTTTTCGACAAAGCGGGCGGCGATGCCTTCAGTGCGGTAAAAGATTCTCGCATCGCGGGCGAAGGCGTCGCGCCCGACGGCGCCGACGAAGAGCGTGGGCACACCGGTGCGGCCGGCGGCGACGGCCTGATTGGAGCCCTTGCCGCCCGGGCCGGTGACGAAGGTGCCGACGACGGTCTCGCCGGGCGCGGGAAAAGCGGCGCATTTCCAGGTGAGATCCTGCACGAAGCTACCGACGACAACGACTTGGGGTTTCATGCGCCGAATCTAGGAGCGAGTGCCGGGCTGACAAGCCGCCGCTCATCACGCCGGGTTGTCCGCTCATCCCGAAGCGCGAGTCGCGGCTGGTGAAACCCGCTAGGGTGAACTCGCATGAAAACCAAGCCGCTCGTCGTCGCCTTTCTTGTGGTCACCGCCCTCGTGGTCTCAGCCGGTTCCGCGTTGGTGATTGGCCGGTTCAGTCGGCATGAAATTGCGGCGCGGGCTTCCGGGTCTCAGTCGGAACTCGTGCACGGAGCCGCCGCCGGCGTTGCCAAAGCGGCTATGCGCGTGCTGATGTGCCGTTTGTAATCGTGAATTTTCCGATGCTTTCTCCCACCGCCATTTCCGTCCCGGATGACGCTGCCCGCCGTGGGCGTGCGAAGATGCGCCTTTACGTGATTTTCCAGGTGGGAGGTTGGGGTTTTTTCTGGCTGTTACAGATTCTGTTTGCCGTCGGTGGCTTCGGTTCCAAGCGCGAGCCGACGTTCGATGCGCAGCTGTTTCAAATCAGTATCACAACGATGGTCATGGCGCTGGGGTTGTTGCTGTCGCACTATGGGCGGTGGTTCATTGATCGCTGGGGTTGGAAGGGGCT
>JANXLP010000274.1 GCA_025355125.1 Opitutaceae bacterium
TCTCGTCGCATTGCTCGTGCTATCGCTCGACCTCGCCGGCACCGAATTGTTCGCCGCCTACATCGTGCGTTCCGCCGGCATCGCGACCTTGCTCATCGCCGGCATTGGCCTCGTTGCCTCCTTTTTCGTCCCTCAAGCCTATTGCCGCTTCGGCTGCCCCACCGGCGCGTTGCTCAATTTCGTCCGCCGCCGCGGCCCAACCGATCATTTCTCGCGCCGCGACTTCGCCGCGCTGGTTTTCGTCGTCCTCGCCGTGGCGCTGAACTGGAAATATCTCTCCGTCCTGCTTTGGATTCAGGGCGCCGCATGATCACAAAGTTTCTCGTCGTCGTCCTGCTCACACTCTCCTCCGCCCTCGCCGCCGAGCCCATCGTGCTCACGGGCCGCGCCATGGGCACCACCTGGTCCGTCAAATTTTTCCAGCCTGGCCCACCGCTCAATCCCGCGACGTTGCAGACCCGCATCACGGAGAAATTGGAACAGCTCGAGCAACAGTTCTCCACTTATCGTCCGACTTCCGAGGTCTCGCGCTTCAACGCCAGCACCTCCACCACATGGATCACCGCTTCGCCCGAACTCATACGCGTCGCCGCCGATTCCCGCCGCCTCAGCGCCCGCACGAGCGGCGCTTTCGACCCCACCGTCGAGCCGTTGGTGCGCCTCTGGGGCTTCGGCGCAAAACGTCGGGCCGGCAACCTCCCCACGCCGGCCGAAATCGCCGCGGCCCGCACCCGCGTGGATTGGCACCGACTCGAGATCCGCACGTCCCCACCCGCACTGCGCAAAACCTCTCCCGACCTCGCAGTAGATTTCTCCTCGATGGCCAAAGGCTTCGCCGCCGACGCCCTGAGCGAGCTACTCATCTCCCTCGGCGCGACGAATCATTTCTGCCAAGTCGGCGGTGACATCAAAACCGCCGGCACCCACGCTTGGCGCACCGGCATCGAGCAACCTTCGACCACCGCGAATCCGCCCGCTCTCGCCCAGATCGTCAGCCTTGTCGGTCAGTCGCTCTCCACGTCCGGCGACACCAATAATTTCTTCGAGCACGACGGCCGCCGCTACGGACACATCATCGATCCGCGCACCGGCCGGCCTGTTTCGGGAACCCTCGCGACGGTAAGTGTGATTAACACGTCCTGCGCCCAGTCCAGCGCGCTCGCCACCGCCCTCTTTGTCCTCGGCGCCGAGGAGGGCTACAACTTCGCCGTCCGCGAACGCCTCGCGTGTCTCTTTGTGATCCGCGACGGCGCGACGTTTAAGCAACGTGCGACGCCGCAGTTCGCCCAGTGGGTCGTAAAGACGCCCTGAGTTTCACTTCACCGATTTCAAATAAGCGAAGAGATCGCGGACCTGTGCCGGCGTCATCGCTTCGAGCAAACCCTCGGGCATCAGCGAGCGATTCAGATAAGCGGTCTGGCGAATCTCGCTGCGGGCGATGCGACGGTCGTCGGCGCCGGGCGTGCGCACGACCACAGCCTCGGCATTTTCTTCAACGAGAAACCCCTCGCGCACACTGCCATCCTTCATCACCACGCGGAACGTGCGATACGCGCTCTCCATCGCCGCACTTGGCGTGAGGATGTTTCGCAGCAACGCCTCGGTGCTGATATTGCCCACGCCATCGAGCGGCGGCGCGATCTGGCCGCCTTTGCCGCCCTGCTGATGACACGCGAGGCAGAGCGTCGTGAAGGTCTGTTTACCCTGCTCCGCGCTGCCGGCACTTTCCGCGAGCTCGCGGAAACGGGCAAACTTCTGTTCCTGCAACGCCGCATCCGCAGCCGTGAGCAATACCGGTGCATCCTCCGCGACTTCGATATGCGCGGTCCCTTTCAACGGCCCCCAGCTCGCTCCCGTGAAAAGCTCCATCAGCCCGGCAGGTCGCACAGCTCCCGCGAGACTGCGGTCGAAGTGATCACGGATTTCCTTATCCGTGCGAGCGACGTTCCACACGCGATACTCCGTGAGCCAGCCCGCCGTCGTGCCGACCGCAGGATTTAGACGACTGCGCCCCACGTTTAGTCCCGTGAACACGCTCTGACTGGTGCCCGTGCCGACCGCGTCGAGTTCGCCGTTGAAGTAGATGCGAAAAACACCGGCGCGATCACGCGTGAGCGCGTAGTGCGTCCACACCCCCGGCAGCGTTTTCTTTTTCGCTTCCACCATTGCGTTAGCCTCGCTCAGCCAGAAGAGCAGCTTTCCACCGTGAAAATTGAGATCAAGTAGGCCGGAAGCACCGAGTAGCCCGTCTTGGTAATCAATCTCGGGATCAAGCTTAGCCCAGCACTCGATGGTAAACGGCCCGGCCAGCGAGATCTGCGTATCGGCATAATTGCCTGCGCCACCCGGCAAGCGTAGCGCACGTTGCGCATCGCCACCTAGCGCGGACCAGATTTCTCCCACGAACGCATCCTTCGGCCGCAACAGGCGCAGCTTTTCCGCCGCACTCACGCCG
>JANXLP010000311.1 GCA_025355125.1 Opitutaceae bacterium
ACGCGCTCTTACCACGGGTGATGAGCGCGAGGCCCCCCGCTGCGCGCAACGCGACGTAGCCGTCGCCTTTGCGCGCAAACGCCGCATTGCCTTGCAGCACGTATTCGTCGAACGCCCATGTCGGAAAGTAGGCGTGCGTGAAATCAAGCCAGTCATTTTCGCGGAAGCGGTGAACCGCGATCAGAGTGTCTTTCCACTGGGCCACCCGCGGAAACGTGGCCTGGCCCATCCAGAAGTTGGGGCGACGGTTGCCGTTTTCCGAAATGCACGCCGGATGATTGACCCATACCGCAGCCTCCGGCCCCAGCGTGGCCTGCCAGATATGTTGCTGTTGATTTTCGCCGCTCTCGCCCGCCTTGAAGCCCTGCGCCGAGGCCAAAAGGAACTCCCGTGTTTTAAAGCTCACGGTGTCCACCGGCCCCGCCACCGAATGCGGGGCGCCCGGGGGAAGCCCCTGCCGCTGCCGAGCCCACATCGCGGCCGGCGAATCAAGCGCGACCGCCGCGATGACCGCCGGCACTTGGTAAGCCGAGCACGCGACGGCGGCGGTGGAGCCGATGCCGTGATTCCATGCGCCCACGCCCCACATTAAACGTGCGATACACGACACGGGCTCGTGCCGGGCGTCTTTCAGATATTGGGCTTGGGTGCGCGCGTGGGCGGTTCCGTAGCAGCCTTTCCAAGAGCCCACGGCGATGCCGAAAAGGATTTTGTGCATCACCTCGGCGGCTCCCTTCGCCAGGCGCGGGTTCGCCGCCAGCATCAGGTGCGACAGGATCGCCATGTCGGCGGCGAGATAGCCGTTGGCATCCCATTCCTCGAAGCCGTAAGCGAGACGATGGTGGAGCCACGATTGCGCCAGTTTCTCGCCGTGCTGCCGATGCCATTCGCCGGTTTTTCCATTGTTCGTGAAAATTTTGTCGGGATAAAGCTGCCCGGCGAGAATCTCGGCGGTGAGGAACGTGATCTGGTGATTCTCCGAGCTGTAAGTCATCGCGGTCTGGCCGGGCTCATCGGTCCAGTAGCGGAATTTCAAGGCTGCCTCCTCAATGCGGCGCTTCAGATCGACGGGGAAGGCGGGGTCGTCGCCGTGCCGGATCACCGCGCCGAAAAAGCCCATGAGTTCTCCGTCGGCTCCATCTTTCCAGGCTTCAATGCTCTCGATCAATTTCGCTAAAACGCCCTGGTCGAGGTCGTGCCAACGGCCCAACGCCATCCGCACGATCTCCCGCCGGAGGCCTTCGCCGTTTTGAACGGTGTAGTTCAGCGCCTCAATCCGTCGCTGTTCATAAGTGCCGTAAGGTGCGGGGGAAAAATTATCCCGCGCGACCTCCATTTCGATTTCCCGCGTATTCGGCCCCGCGCTCAACCTCACGCGATAGTCACCCTCCGGCAGTGCGCTGGACACACCCAGCGCAATGAACGGTTCGATCTGGCCCGTGTCCCACTGCGCGGAGTGCAGGATTTTCTTGCCCGCCGCCAACTCCACCCGGACCCGACCTTGCGCCGGGGCAAGCCGTGGCACGTGGAGGCGAATTTCCTGACCGTCGCCATAGGAGTCGCGGGAAAGGTAAGCGCGGCCGAAGGCCGCTTCCAATGCCTGTCGGCGGGCAACGTCGGCAGAGCGTGTGGGAATTTGAACCTGCACGCCCGGTGCGTTGCCCACGTGCAGGGCCATCGTATGGGCGCCGTTGCGCGTCATCAGTTGATCGAAACGGATCAGCACCGTCGTATCGCCGGCCGCCAATTCGACCTGGACCGCCGTCCGGTGGATGCCGAAGTAGTCGAACTCACGGTGGGAGACTGCCCGGCGACCGTTCAAAAAGCAGACGGCCGGCCCGTTGGTGCAGAGTTCCAAGCGGGCCGAGCAGGAGGCGGGCGCGGTGAGCACGCAAAACGCCCAAGCCCTCACGTAGTCGCTTTTGGGATGCCAGGTCGAGAGGTCGATCAGGTGGTCGTCGTCGCACGCGAAGTAGCGCCACGAAAGCGCGGGAGAATCCCCTCTGATCGGCGAACCCTCCACCGGTGGATTTGAGGCCAGGGATTCGTCGGTGAAATGCCGTTGGACGATGGGCGGACGAAGGGCCGCGTTGAATTTGTATTCGGCGGGAGCCACCGGCGTGTTTTCCGGGCCGGCGACCAACCAGTGATCCACCCAGCCGTTTTGCAGCGGGTAGGTAAGACGTGAGTCCGTCGTGGTGGTGGCGGCATCCTGTGCGGCTGCGCCGTTGCCCAACATCGCGGCAGCCACCGCACCTTGCCCCGTCAATTTTATGAATTCACGCCGTTTCATGAGTTTGATTATTTTTCCCAACTGTAGAAATGAAGTCTGCCGCGACTGATTCAGCGACGGAAAAAATAGGACTCCGGGGGTGCGGCGGGACCTCTGGGCCCGACGGTTTTGCGAAGGCGTGCCTTCGGCCGGGCCCGGAGATCCCGGCGCTACCACAGATCGTCGAAAATCTAGAATCGAGCGCCGGTAGTATGATCCGGCCCCGCGCGTCGGGAATCGAGTGCGGCGCTAGAAAAACAAACATCCAATCTCAGCAATGGCGGGATTGGATGTGCGGGAAAGAGACGCTGATCCCGGCGGTCGGCGCGCCAGCGGCACCCACCACCGGGCTAACAACGCCGTTAGAATTTCAGGTGGGCGCTGAGGGTGAACTTGCGCGGATCTTCGTAGAAATAGCCGGTGCCCACGGCGCGGGTGTTGGTGATGGCGTTAGTCGTCGAGCTGTTGAAGACCGGGCGATCGTAGTCGAGGAGGTTGGACACGTTAAGCTGGAGCGTGACCGGGATGCGCCGAACTTTGAACTCGTAGGCGGTGGTGGCCGTGAGGACGTAGCGCTCTTCGCCATAGTAGTAATCGAACGGCCGGTTCAACTGGTTGCCGATGAGCCGGCGGCCGATGAAGTTGGCGCCGCCGCCGATGCGGAAGCCCTTGAGGCTGGTTTGTTGAAACGAGTAATTAGCGAAAATATTGGCGGTGTATTTTTGCGTGCCGTTGAGCGGGCGACCCTCGGCGGCGTTGTCGAGGCGGGCCTTGAGGGTGTTGATGTTGTTCTGGACGGTCACCTGGTTTTGGGTGAGCGGGTTGTCGGCGGCGGCCTGCCACTCGACGATGTTGGCGGCGTAGTAGGCGCGCGTGCCGGGAATCGTGTTCGTCTGGGCGGTCTTCGGAAACGAGATGTTGGCGAAGATGCGCAGGCCCTTGGCGACGTTGGCGGTGACTTCGGCTTCGTAACCGGTGGCGGTGTAGTCGAGGCGGTCGCGGTAGTTGGCCGTCGGGATGGTGAGCTCGGTTTTGACCAAGTTGGTCCAGATCGAGTTGATATCGCTCGAGGTGAAACTCGTGACGCGGTTCTTCTCGCTGCTGTCGTAGTAGCCGACGGACCCGGTGATGCGGCCGTTGAACAAATTGCCGCGCAGGCCGACGCCGTAGCCCTGGCCGTCGGTGGGGTCGAACTGCTTGCCGTTGAGGCCGGGGTCACCCGACGTGACGGGCGTGAACGAGGAGGAGC
>JANXLP010000369.1 GCA_025355125.1 Opitutaceae bacterium
CTCTTCCTTCAGTTGGCTGAGAAACTGGGTATTCCCGTCGTCATTCCCTATACGGCGAAAGATTTGATCCCGGAGGACCATGCTCTGAATTTCGGGGTTTTCGGAACTGCGGGACAACGCCGGGCGAATTTCACTGTCCAAAATTCGGACCTCGTCTTGAGTTGTGCCTCGGGTTTCTCGCTCAGCAAAGTTGGCTTTAACTTCAAGGGATTCGCGCCAAAGGCAAAGAAAGTCATGGTCGAGATCGACGCCGGCCAACTCCATCATCAAGTGATCAAGCCGGACTTCGCTGTTCATGCCGACGTCAAGGCGTTCCTAGCCCAGTTGTTGGCGGCGGTTGAGGGAAAGAGCTTTGCTTGGTCGCCTAAATGGTTGCCTGCCTGTCAAAATTGGCGTCGACGCTACCCGGTTATTGTCGACGAGTTCAGGGTGCCAAGTTCCTATGTGAACAACTACGTGTTCATGGATACGCTGGCCGACCACCTCGAGCCTCACGATGTCGTGATTGCCGGCAACGGCCTGGACACGGTCACTTACTATCAATCCTTCAAGGTTAAGGCCGGGCAGCGCACAATGACCTCCAATAACTGGGGTTCGATGGGCTGGGACCTACCCCTTTCGATTGGAGCATGTGTGGGCAATGATCGTCGCCGGACTGTATGCGTAACGGGTGACGGCAGTTTCCAGTGGAACCTGCAGGAACTGCTGTTCCTCAAGTTTCACCAACTGCCCGTAAAGGTGTTTATTTTCAATAACCGCGGCTATTCAAGTATCCGGGCGACCCAAAACAACTTCTTTGACGGTCGTTTTGTCGGCGCTGAGGTTGGATCGGGTGTCGCCAATCTGGATTTCCAGAAGCTCGCCGGCGCCTATGAAATTACGTATTTTAAGATTCGGACAAACGATGAACTGGCCGCTGTTATTCCCCATGTATTGGCCACTTCGGGTCCAGTAATCTGTGACGTAAATATTGCGGAGGATGCAGGCATCAGTCCTAAAGCCTCGGCGTTCCGTCGAGCCGACGGCACGCTGGAGTCGCGGCCACTTGAGGATATGTCGCCCTTTCTTCCTCGTGAGGAGATTCACGAGAACATGCACCTGTTTGACGACGAGAGCTAAGCCCGTTCTGGCTCCTTTGCCCTTATGAAAGCGCTGGTCGTCGGTCATGGCAGCATTGGTCAGCGTCATCTCGCCAACCTGCGGCAACTGTTGCCGCAGGCACACATTGGGGTTCTGCGCAGCGGTGCCTCCGGTGTTACCGCGCTTCCGCCGGCTGGAGCAGATGAGCTGTTTTACGACATCGAATCGGCCGCTGCGTTTGCCCCTGATATCGCGCTGGTGTGCAATCCGTCGACGTTCCACGTCCCCGTGGCGCGTAAACTATTGGCGGCAGGCGCCCACCTGTTTATTGAAAAACCACTGGCCGCGGACCTCACCGGAGTTGATGAACTATTGGCAGCAAGTCGCGATGCTGGTCGGGTTCTGTTTGTTGCTTACAACATGGTTTTTTTGCCATCGTTGGAGTTCATTCGAGATACGATCCGATCGGGCAGGTTGGGTCGGATTCTTTCCGTGCGGGCCGAAGTGGGGCAGTATCTGCCGGATTGGCGTCCTGCAACCGACTATCGTCAAGGTGCCAGTGCCAGACGGGATCTCGGCGGTGGCGTATTGCTCGAGCTAAGTCACGAACTCCACTACCTCAATTGGCTCTTTGGATCGGTAATATCCGTGCAGTCTACGGTGGTGCGAACCGGCGAACTCGAATCCGAAGTGGAGGATCTCGCCGAACTCCTGCTGAAATTCCGCGACGGTCCTATCGTAAGCGTCCACCTTGATTTCCTCCAGCGGAGCTATTCGCGCTCGTGCAAAATCATCGGCGCGGCTGGCACATTGGTTTGGGAGGCAGCAGGCCAACGGGTGCGGTTCTATGCACCGGCTGATCGTGAGGGTAAGATACTCTTCGAGGCTCCCGCAGCCGATCGAAATGAGGTCTATTTGAAGGAACTCGTTCACTTCTTGGATTGTGTTTCTGGTCGGGCTCAGCCCGTAGTGGATGGATCACAAGCTAGAGAAGTTTTACGGGTCATTTCGGCTGCGTGGGAATCCTCGCAAACTGGCCGTGTTGTCCAACTATGATTACGATGAGAAAAATCTCCGAACTCATGAATCTCGCGGACCGGGTTGCCGTCGTAACCGGTGGCGCTGGTCATTTGGGCAGGGCTATGGGCGCTGCCTTGGCCGAACTTGGTGCCAAGGTGGTGTTGGTCGACTTGAATTTGGAGGTCGCCCAGAAAGCGGCCGTTGACTTGACCGTGGCAACCGGCGCCGAGTCGTTGGGCTTGGCGGTCGATTTGGCGAAGGAGGCTGAAGTGCGTGCAATCCCGGAAGCCGTGCTGGCGAAATTTGGCCGCATTGATATCCTTATTAACTGCGCAGCTCTCGTAGGCACATCGGGTCTTAAAGGCTGGGCGGTGCCTTTCGCTGACCAGAATGCGGATACGTGGCGCTTAGCAATGGAAGTCAACCTGACCGCTCCGTTTATTCTTACTCAAGCATGTGCGCCTGCTTTAGCCCAATCCGGTCATGGTGCAGTGATAAACGTGAGTTCGATTTACGGAATCGTGGCGCCTGATTGGTCGTTCTACGAAGGGACCAAGCTCGGCAATCCCGCAGCTTATGCTGCTAGCAAGGGTGGCCTCGGTCAATTCACTCGCTGGCTCTCCACCACTCTCGCGCCGGCCGTGCGCGTGAATTGCATCGTTCCCGGGGGCGTTTGGCGAAATCAGGATGAGAAATTTCACACGCGTTACCTTTGTAAAGTCCCGCTGGGCCGTATGGCAATTGAAGAAGATTTCAAAGGTGCCGTCGCATACCTAGCGAGCGATCTGTCGGCGTATGTCACCGGTCAGGAACTCATAGTGGACGGCGGATTTTCGACATGGTAACTCCAACTCAATTCTCGATTGCTGGTCGCCTCGTTGGGCCCGGCTATCCTTGCTTCATCATCGCCGAAGCCGGCGTAAATCATAACGGTGACCCCGCGCTGGCCCGCCGGCTGGTTACGGTCGCTGCGCGAGCAGGTGCCGATGCCGTAAAGTTTCAGACATTCAAAGCCGATGCGCTTGCCAGTCCGGAGGCCCCGAAGGCGGAATATCAGCGCTCTTCGGGTGAAGCTGACGAGTCGCAACATGCGATGCTGCGTCGCCTTGAACTTTCAGCAGAAATGCATCGGGAGTTGATGGTTCAATGCCAGCAGGAAGGCATCTTGTTCATGTCTTCGCCCTTTGATGAGGCTGCGGCTGATTTTCTCGCGCAACTCAAAGTGCAGGCGTTGAAAATTCCCTCAGGCGAGATCACTAATTTGCCCTTCTTGCGGCATATCGCGGCGTTGCGGTTACCGACGATACTATCGACGGGAATGGCAGATCTTGGGGAAGTTGAAGCCGCCGTGCGGACTCTTCGAGATTCCGGTGCTTTACCGTTAGCACTGCTTCATTGCGTTAGTAACTACCCCGCTCTGCCGTCGGCCTGCAATCTGCGGGCAATGGCTACGCTCTCGGCGGCCTTTGGCGTCCCGATAGGTTTTTCCGATCATACGTTAGGAACAGATGTCTCGCTCGGAGCGGTGGCATTAGGTGCGTGTATTATTGAAAAACATTTCACCTTAGACAAGAAACTGCCCGGTCCTGATCACCCTGCTTCGCTGGAGCCGGATGAACTCACAGCATTCGTGCGTGGTATTCGGTCTATCGAGGAGGCGCTCGGCCACGGTCGGAAAGAACCAGTCGCTTCAGAACGCGAAACCGCGCTGGTTGCCCGCAAAAGTCTCGTCGCAAGTTTGTCTCTTTCCGCCGGCGAACGCATCGAACCATCGATGATTTTGATTCGCCGCCCCGGGGATGGAGTTCCCCCGGCGCAATTGTCCTTGGTGATGGGTCGTAAGCTACGCCGGCCGGTGCGTGCGGGCCAAACTTTACAGTGGGACATGTTTGAATGAGAACGATCGGTGTTGTTACCGTTGGACGATCAGACTTCGGTTTGTATCGCTCAGTGCTGCGAGAGATACTTGTGACCCCGGGATTACGCCTGAGGATTTTTGTCACTGGAATGCACCTGTCGCCAGAGTTTGGTCTAACTGTTGATCAGATACGAGAAGAAGGATTCAAAAATCTGGAATTGGTGGAGAGCCTACTTTCATCTGATACACCTACAGGAATCGCGAAATCGATGGGGCTCGGCACATTGGGATTTGCGGATGCATTCGGCCGCAGTAAACCTGATATTCTACTGGTCTTGGGTGATCGTTTTGAGATGCACGCGGCCGTGTTGGCTGCGTTGCCTTTCAAGATTCCGGTGGCTCACATACACGGCGGCGAGGTGACCGAGGGGGCGATCGACGATGCCCTTCGGCACAGTATTACCAAACTCAGCCACTTGCACTTTCCGGCCACTGCAGGTTATGCTCGCCGCCTCCGTCAAATGGGGGAAGAGAGCTGGCGTATAGTGGTTTCGGGTGCGCCAAGCCTCGATAATTTGCTGGCACTGCAGATTCCACCGCGGTCTGAACTTGTGGCTAAAATGGTGCGGCCGCTGCCAAATAAATTTTTCCTCGTAACCTATCATCCCGTGACCCTTGAGTTCGAGAGGGCAGGTTGGCAAATCAAGGAGTTGTTGGCTGCAATCAAGGCATCTGGTGTTCCAGCTTTGTTTACTATGCCTAACGCAGATACGAACGGGCGAGTAATTCGTTCCGAAATTGAGAAATTCGTCACGATCCACCCGGAATCACAGTGGGTGGAAAATCTCGGAGTCCTCTATTTTACTGCGATGGCGCATGCAGAGGCTATGCTAGGCAATTCATCCAGCGGATTGATTGAAGCGGCGTCATTTCAGCTTCCGGTCGTGAATGTAGGCACCCGTCAAGATGGACGGGAGCGCCCGTCCAACGTTGTTGATTGTGACAACAACCGTGCCGACATTCTCAAAGCGGTGAAACGAGTGTTGTCGAAAAAATTTCAGCTAGTCCGATGTGTAGGTCGTAACCCTCAATACGCGGGTGGGGCTGCAAAAATCATTACGCGCACACTTAAAAATATTCCTCTGGGTGATCGTTTGATCAGGAAAAAATTTATTGATCTGAAGAGCCGTAAATGACTTTACGTCGAAAAAAAACAATCGGTCTCGGTGCGGGCGGGCATGCAAAAGTGCTCTTGGAGATATTACTCGCCGATCCAACGATAGAAATTCTCGGCCTACTAGATGCGAGTGAAGAAAAATGGGGCAAGAAACTGTTGGGCGTCCCCATCCTCGGGGGAGACATTTTAATGCCTAAACTCGTTCGAGAGGGCGTGACGAATTTTTTTGTTGGCGTTGGCAGCACGGGAAATACCGCGCCGAGAAAAGCGGTATTCGATCATGCCCTCAAACTCGGTCTTAAACCTCTAACCATTTTACACCCTACAGCCATTCTTTCGCCTCATGCGTATCTATCGATTGGTTCTTGTGTTATGGCTGGGGCGATAATAAATGCGGATGCTTGGATTTCACCAAATTGTTGCGTTAATACAGCGGCAGTAATCGAACATGATTGTATGCTAGGACGGCACAGTTTTGTCGGACCGGGGGCACTTCTAGCCGGCGGCGTTAAAGTTGGGGTTGGTGGATTTGTCGGTATCGGGGCGACTATTCGCCAGTCCATAAGGATCGGAGCCGGCGGAATTGTTGGGGCTGGGGCTGTCGTTATTAAAAATGTTGCACCTAGACAAATTGTCGTTGGCGTGCCCGCTCGCCCTATTGTGCATGTATGAATCCAATTTCAGTCCCAGATTTGCAGGTTTTTAGTGGTAGTCCTATTGGTGACGTAGTTGCAGCTATTGATCGCAGTCGTCGTCTTGGCCTCGCATTGGTAGTCGATGATGTAGGTCGATTCGTTAACACTTTGACTGATGGAGATGTTAGGCGCGGTATTTTGGCCGGGCTGACTTTGGAGATGCCGGCGCTCCGTCTGCTGGAAATCAAGCTTCGCACGCCTCATCCAATGCCTGTGGCAGCCTCTTATCTATCAACCCGCGAAGAACGGGAAATGTTGATGAGGGCGAGCGCCATTCGTCAGCTCCCTATTCTTGATGATCACGGTAAGGTTCAAGCGATAGAGTCTTTGGAGGAATTGATGGAGACTGGCCGATTGCCGCTCAATGCTGTTGTCATGGCGGGGGGGTTTGGTAAACGACTCTATCCACTAACTGAGACTACGCCAAAACCGTTATTGCCCGTGGGCGGGCGTCCGGTAATGGAATTGCTCGTCGAGAAATTGCAGCGTTCAGGCATTCATGATCTGCATGTTACAACCCACTATCGTTCAGAACAGATTGTAGCGCATTTTGGCAATGGGAGTGAATTTGGTGTGAACATTAGTTACCTCAACGAAGACAACCCATTAGGCACTGCGGGAGCTTTAAGTTTGATGAATAAACCTACCAACGACGTGTTGGTGATTAACGCAGATATTGTTACCCAAGTAAATTTCGTGGCGATGTTTGAATATCACAGAAGTCATAGTTCTGCTATGACGTTGGGTGTAAGGGCTTATGAACATGTCGTTCCTTTTGGAGTGGTCGATATTTTGGACTCAAAAGTATGCGGTATAATTGAGAAACCACTCCATAGGTGGTTTGTGAATGCCGGTATGTATATCCTAAGCCCGCAGATATTCATGCATTTAAGACCCGGGGAGAAATTAGACATGCCAGATCTGATTACACGAATCATCCAAGCCGGATTGCAGGTGACCAGCTTTCCCATCAGTGAACAGTGGATCGATATCGGGCAGCACCACGATTATGCACGTGCAAATCACGAGGCGAACAAAGTAGAATCTTCAAATTTATGAATTGGAACGGACGTAGAGTTCTTGTGACGGGTGCAGGCGGCTTTATAGGCAGCCATCTCGCTGAATATTTGGTGCAAAAAGGTGCGACTACTCGCACTATGGTTCACTATAATTCCTCGGGCTCATGGGGATGGCTAGACCGTTCTCCAGTTAAAGACTCACTCGAAGTTTTTGCTGGTGATATCACTGACCGTGATAGCGTCCGCTCCGCCATGAAGGGATGCGATGTTGTGTTTCATCTGGCTGCTTTGATTGCTATTCCATATTCATATCAAGCTCCTGCCTCTTACATTCGCGCTAACATTGAAGGCACGCTTAATGTGCTCCAGAACGCCCGGGAGCTCAATGTGTCTCGTGTGGTGCAGACTTCCACGAGCGAAGTCTATGGGACTGCTTTATATGCTCCAATTGATGAAAAACATCCGTTGCAGGGGCAGTCTCCTTATTCGGCTAGTAAGATTGGATCAGATAAGATCGCGGAATCATTTTATTTATCTTTTGCCGTCCCTGTTGTTACAGTGAGACCGTTCAACACATTTGGTCCGCGACAATCGTCCCGTGCGGTTATACCGACAATTATCACCCAACTCATGGTGGGTGAGACGGTAAAACTCGGTAATCTTACTCCGACACGCGATATGAACTACGTTGCCAATACGGTCTCCGCTTTTGTCCGAGCCGCAGAAGTAGATGCAGCTGTTGGTCAGACTTTTAATTTTGGTTCAGGTAGGGAAATTTCTATCGGCGATTTGGCTTTGCTTATTGCCCGCCTGATGGGTC
>JANXLP010000373.1 GCA_025355125.1 Opitutaceae bacterium
CATGGCCGCCGCCACCGTGGCCCGCGCTTTCGGCGGGAGCCTCGGCTGCTGCCTCATGGGCGGGTGCGGCGAGTTTTTTCTGAAGCCGGGGCACGAGCACGAACTCGACGGTCGCCCACGTGGCCACGGGAGCGAGCAACAGCGCGGCGACGACGGGGAGCCAGGCTTTGGCCCCACCGGCCGGAGCGGCGGCGGCCGCGGGAGCTGCGGGAGCGGGGGCGGGGGCGGGGGCGGAATCGGGTTTGGCGGGCATGTGCGGCGGCCGGAGGCCGCAGTTGAGAGCTGAAAGGTGGGAGCGGGAGGATCGGAGAGCGGAGCGTGGCGCGGGGCTGGCGGGGAGAGCGGGCTGAAGCCCGCCCTACTCTCGTTAGCGCTTCAGGTTGACGATGTCTTCGAGGACGGAGTCGGAAACGGTGATGAGGCGGGAGCCCGCCTGGAAGCTGCGCTGGGTGGTAATCAGATCCGAGAATTGCTCGGTGAGATCGACGTTGGAGAGTTCGAGCGAACCGGACTGGATCTTGCCGAGACCGTTGGCTGCAGCGGTGGCGATGTCACCCACGACCGCGCCGGTGTTGGCGAAATCCAAAAGATTTCCGCCGCGGCGGAGGAGCTTGGTCTCATCGGTGATCTTCAAGAGGCCTACTTTCTGCGTGCTCGTGGAGGTGCCGTTGGCCGCGAAAGCGGTGACGCTGCCATCATCGCCGACGGTGATTGAAACGGCGGTGGTGACCGTGGCGACGTTGATGGCGACACCGGCGGCGTCGAGGACCTTGTAGCCCTGGGAGTTCACGAGATTACCGCTTTCTTGCCAGGTGAAGTTACCGTCGCGGGTCGCGTAGTTGGCACCGTTGGCGTCCTGCACGACGAAGTAGCCGTTGCCGGAGACGCTGAGGTCGGAGGGTTTGCCGGTGCTCGCGAGCGAACCCTGCGTGAAGGTGGTGGAGATGCCGGCGATCTGAACGCCCGTGCCGATCTGCACGGGCGAACTGCCGCCGCGCAGGGTGTTGCTGAACGTGTCCGCGAAGCTGACCGAGGAGCTTTTATAGCCCGTGGTGTTAACGTTGGCGATATTGTTGCCGATGACTTCGAGGCCCTTGCTGAAGGTCTTGAGAGCGCTGATGCCGGAGGTGAGTGTGCCGATGAGTGCCATGGAGGTGGAGGTGGTTGATGTTTAGAATACAGACGTTTCAGGGAGTGACGGGAGCGGTGACGGTGGTGGCGGCCTTGGGAGCCACGCGGACAACGGACGAAACCGCATAGGTGTAAGCGCCGACCACGATGCGAGGGACACCATCGGAGACCTCGACGCCGGTGGCTTCGCCGGTGACCACGCCGCCCTTGCCATCGCTGACGGTGACGTCGCGACCGAGGTAGCTGTTGGCGGTGGCGATATCCTGCTTGGAGTTCATCGCCGTGATCTGGGAGAGGAGCGACGAGGACTGCTCGAGCGAGGTGAACTGCGCCATCTGCGCGATGAAGGCCGTGTCGTCCATCGGCTTCATCGGGTCCTGCGTCTGGAACTGTTTCGCGAGGAGTTTCAGGAAATCGTTCTGACCGAGCGCGGAGGACTTCGCGGTGCCGGTGGTCGTCGTGGCATTGGTCGTGATGGCGGACGTGCTACCCGTGGTGGTGGAGGAGACTTGCATGGTAATTAGGCGAAGGCGTGCAGGTGGAGGGTCGTGGCGGGTGCCGAGCGAGCCGGCAGAGCGGAAACACCGGACGTGCCGGTGGACGAAGCGGTGGTGAAACGACCGCGCGCGGAGCCGGGGAGGGAAAACTCGGCGGGCGAGCGGGCGTTTTGATCGCGGGCTTGTTGGGAGGACTGTTCACCGGAGAAACCCGTGCCGGCCCCTGTGCCCGAGCGATCGCCAGCGGCGAACACCGGAGGGGCAAGGCGGAGCGTATGATCGGCCGGCTGCGAGGTCGTGCTCTGCCACTCTTGAGCGAGCGCGGTGCGCAGCTCGGGCGAATCGGTGCGGAAGGTGGCGTGAACGGCGCCCGCGCGCACTTCGACGCGGACATCGAGATCCGCGCCGCCGACAGAAAACTTCAGATTCACGGACGACTGCGTGGCCGAAGCGAGGCGCTCCGTGGAGGCCAGCACGGCATCGACGGCCTTGTGCGCAGCAGCGGTAATCTCGGCCGGGGTGGCCGCAGGGGCGGAGGGGATCGAAGCGGGGTGCGCGGCCGGCACGTTGACCACGTTCACATCTAAGACCGCCGCAGGGGTGGTGGCGGCTAGATGGAGCGTGGGCGCGGCGGTCATGGTTACGGAGGATTCAGCAACGGTGATGCCAATGCTCGGAGATGCCTGCCTAACTTCATCATCTTCTGTTGTTAGAAAGTTTTTATTTGATAATGACGGCGTAGAAACGGGGGCGGTGAAAATTTCGGACCGAGCGGCGGCAAATTTTTCCGTGTGGGTGGCAGCGCGCGGAGCCGGGCGATTTTCCGATGGCGGCACCGTGATTTTGGACGAGATTTCCGAGGCGAACTCGTTGGAAAGGCCGCTCGTGACCGCTGTGGTCACCAAGAGAGCTGTGGCTTCAGGCGCACGCTCAGAGGCAAACACCGGGCTCACGCGTAGGCGCGAATCGGTGGCCGCGACGCGGCTGTCGATGGGCGCATTAACAGCGGCGGGCTCGGCGGACGGTGCGCGATCGATGCTCACGTTGACGGGGGCAGGATCGCCGGGCGGAGAGGACATCTCGACTGCATCGGCAAACGTCGCGATTTCCTGCGCTGAAGCCGAGTCGCGGGCCGGGCCGGAGGTGGGCGTTCCGGTGAGCGCGGCCTTGAATTGCGGCGTAGTGGGCATGATCCACGGATTTCGCGCGGCAGGCGGACGCGCGGGCATTTCATCGGCCGCGAGCAAGTCGCTCGGCGCGTTGCTACAAAGGGGCGTGGGCGAGCGGCCGCCGAGATCGAGGGGGAGCGCGATCACAGCTTCGTCCGGCAACGGCGCGGGTGCGAGTGGAAGGACGATGCTGCCAGCGGGGGCGACCTCCGCACGAGGAAGCGCACGAACGGACGGGATCGCGGGCTCGGCGGACGGCGCGCGGTCGATGCTCACGTTGTCAGGAGCAGGATCAGCGGGCGGAGCGGACAGCTCGACTGCATCGGCAAATGTCGCGATTTCCTGCGCTGAAGCCGAGTCGCGGGCCGGGCCGGAGGCGGGAGTTCCGGTGAGCGCGGCCTTAAATTGCGGCGTAGCGGGCATGATCCACGGATTTCGCGCGGCAGGCAGACGAGCGGGCATTTCATCGGCCGCGAGGAGGTCGCTCGTTTTTTCAGGTGCGGGCGAGGTGGCGACGAAATCGAGAGGTAGTGCGATCACCGTTTCGGTGGGTATGGGCGTGAGCGCGGGAGGGGCGGCAATGTTCTCAGTGGGTGCGGCGTCCGCACGGGGAAGCGCGCGGGCGGAACGGAGCGCGGGCGCGGCAGCCGGGAGCGCCCGAGCGGGGCGCGGCGAAGTTGAAGGCGGTTGAAACGGATCTGAAATAGCGGGCGTGTCTTCGGCGGAGGGGACCGCCGCTGAGGTCGAGCCAGGCGCGCAAACCGGGGTTTCGGCGGAGACATCCACGGGGGTTTGCGTGGATGTGGGCGCCACGAAATCGGCGACGGCCTCGACCGGAATAGGTGCGGCGAGGGTGAAGGCGATTCCGCCGGGGATAGTGCCCGGGAGAATGGGCGCAGCCGCGTTGAGTGACGCTCCCGCGGGAACGGGCGCGGGCAGGAAATCGGCGAAGGCGCCGGGAGCGGCGTCGCCAGAGGCGGGGCTTCCCACCAGTGTGGACGGCAGGGGAAGCGGGTTCGAATCGGGAGCGGAAGTAGAGGTGGAGAGTTGCATGGATTTGCACCCTCCGTGGTGTTCAGTGCGCGCCGGTCCATGGCGCGTGAGCTACTTTACATTAAAAAATCAGGGCGCGGGCTTGGCGGCGGCTTTCACCTGACGCATTTTCTCCGAGAGAATCGCGACGCGTTTGGAGAGTGCGCCGCCGTCGGCGCCGGCGGTGCGGCTCATCTCCTCAAAGATGGGACCGACGGCATCCGCCTTCATGACAGAGAGGATTTTAACCGCGGTGGTGTCGTCCATATCGCGGAAGATCGCCACGGCGGCTCTCGGAGTGAGGTTGGCGTAGGTCTTGGCAAGGGTGGCGAGGTTCTTCGCGTCGTCGGCGGAGATTTCGACGATTTTCTCGGTTATGTTTTTACGCACCTGCTCAATCTCAGTGCGGACCTTGGCGAGTTCCTTGGCCTCGTTGGCGAGCTGAGCGGCGCGACGGTCGAGGGAATCCTGCTGCTGACGGAGACGGTCGCGTTCGCCCTTCAACTCGGCGGAGAGATTCTCAATCTCGATGGTCCAGAAATCCCAGCCCTTCTCCTTGAGATCGACCGGCGCGGCTTTTACGCGCGCGGCGGCCGCCTTGGCGGCGAGTTCGACGAGCGGTGCGGCGGTGCGCCAGAAGGCTATGATGCCGACGATGACGCCGCAAAAAATGGCGAGGGCGGCGACGACAGCGGGAGACTGGAGCTTGGAGATCATGAGCGTGAAAATTGCGTGCGGCCGAAGTGGCGGCGGGCGGCAAAGTCGTCGAAGCCGGCCTGCTCTTCGCGGGCGGTTTCAAGGCGGTGCGCGGCGCGAGCCTTGTCCTCGAGGCGGCGGACGACTTCGACTTTGCGGTGGGCTTCGAGGTAAGCCGCGCGGGCGCGGTCCATCTGCTCGCGCGCGGCGAACACGCGGCGCTCCGACTCGCCCTCGGCGGCAGACTCCTGGCGGTAGGCGGCAAGATTTTCGGCCTCGACGGCGGCGTTGAAACGCTCGCGGCGACCACTGAAGAGTTCCTGTTCGAAGGCGGCGACCCGAGCCTTCGCGGCGGAGTGTTCTTCCTCGGCGCTGACGTAGCTGTGGACGGCGGCACCGAAGGCCTCACGGGCGCGCATTTCCTGGTGAGCGCGGAGCACGGCGACCGGGCGGAGGGGGAAGCGGAATCTTTTCATGGGAGAAGAGACTTGAGGGTTTGGAACGTTTGCTGGCGGGACATGTGCTCCGACACGGACTGGCGGAGAAATTTTTTCAGCGGCTCGTGGAGGAGGATCGCCTGGTCGAGAGCGGGATTGGAGCCCTTGGTATAGGCGCCGATGGAGATGAGGTCCTCGTTTTTGCGGTAGAGGGCGAGTTGCTCGCGGGCGCGGCCTGCGAGGATAACTTCATCGGGCGTGCAGACATCGCGCGTGAGACGGCTGACGCTTTCAAGGATGTCGATGGCGGGGTAGTGATTGAAGTGCGCGAGCGAGCGGGAGAGCACGATGTGGCCGTCGAGAATACCGCGGACGGCGTCGGCGACGGGCTCGTTCATGTCGTCGCCTTCGACGAGCACGGTGTAGAGCGCGGTGATGGCGCCGCGCTCCCCTGCCCCGGCGCGTTCGAGCAAGCGCGGCAGCATGGCGAACACGGACGGCGTGTAACCGCGCGTCGCGGGTGGTTCCCCAATGGCGAGGCCGATCTCGCGCTGCGCCATGGCGAAGCGGGTGACTGAGTCCATCATGAGCAAAACGTTTTTACCGGCATCGCGGTAAGCCTCGGCGATGGAGGTCGCGGTATAGGCGGCGCGGAGGCGGAGGGGCGCGGGCGTATCCGACGTGGCGACGACGACGACGGCGCGCTTCATGCCCTCGGGCCCGAGGTCCTTCTCGATGAATTCGCGCACCTCGCGACCGCGTTCACCGACGAGCGCGATGACGATGACATCGGCTTCGGAGCCACGGGCGATCATGCCCATGAGTGTCGATTTACCGACGCCGGAACCGGCGAAGAGGCCGAGACGCTGGCCGCGTCCGAAAGGCGTAAACGCGTCGAGCGCGCGGATGCCGGTGACAAAGGGATCGTGGATGCGCTGGCGGCGCAGCGGATGCGGCGGCGTGCCGTTTTGCGCGGAGCCGCGCTCGACGGGAATGAGGCCGAGGCCGTCGTAAGGACGACCGAGCGCGTCGAGGACGCGGCCGAGTAATTCGGGGCCGATGCGCGGGAGCGGCGGGCGGGCACAGGCGGCGACTTCGCAGCCGACGTGGAGGCCGGCCATGTCGCCGAGCGGCATGAGCAGCACGCGGTGTTCGCGGAAGCCGACGACCTCGGCGCGGACTTGAAATTCCGAACGGGGTGAGCGCACTTGGCAGAGTTCACCGAGGCCGACGTTGGGGCCGTCGGACTCGATGATGAGGCCGGCGACGGCGGTGACCGCGCCCACGCGTTGCACCGGCGGGAGGTGCCGGATCTGCGTGCGGAGCACGTCGACGAGAGGGGCGACAGAGGAGGTCATCGAATTTCCACCGCCCGCTGGCACTGAAAGTTTGTCACGTAATAAGTGACAAACTTAGTTTTTACCGAGGAGAACTTAGAATATATTTTGTCACTTAATAAGTGACAAACGGGCTTGATGGAGGGGGCGAAGATCATGCGGGTTGCAGGCTCTCGGTGAGCGCGGCGAGTTTGGTCTGCTGGCGGGCATCGGTGAGACCGAAGCGACTGCGGACCTGGCAGTCGCCCGGGGCCATGGCGGCATCCGTGCGCAGTTTGAGACCGGGATAACGGGCGAGCCAATTGGGTTTGAGCTGCTCAAGGAACGCGGCGTCGCGGGGCGCGACGGTGAGTTCCAAGTTATCCCGTTCGGGGAAGAGTTCGCCGAGGGCTTCCTCGCAGAGGCGCGAGACGATCTCGGGCGGCGGCTCGTAGCCGGCGAGGAGGCGCTTCGCCAGATCGAGGGCGAGACCGGGCAGCGCCTCGCGGAGTTGGCTGACAAGCGACGGCTCCAGGGCGGAGAGTTTTTGAAAGATGCCATCGCCGAGCGCTTCGACGTCGGCGCGGAACTCGACCATCTGCTGGTCGGCGAGCGAGCGGGCGGCATCGACGCCGCGGCGGTAGCCGGCCTGCGCGTGCGCGGCGAGTTCGGCTTCTGTGCAGAAACGTCCGCCGGCTCCGGGGAAAGCAGCACCGGCGAGCGGGCGGTCGAAGGCGATGAGTTTGGCGAAGGCCACGGTGGAGAAGAAAGGTTTCGGGTTTTTGCGTTTCGGGTTCCGGGTTCCGGGTTGGAAACGGTTCCCTTACGCGACGACGCTGTCGCCTTCGCCTTCGAGGGCGATCTGGCCTTCTTCTTCGAGGCGGCGGACGACCTGGATGATCGCTTCTTGCGCGGTCTCGACATCCTTGAGGCGAACGGGCCCAAGCATCTGGAGTTCGTCCTTGAGGCTCTCAGCGGCGCGCTTGGAGATGGTGCCGTAGATTTTTTCGCGCAGGGTTTCGCTCGCGGATTTCATCGATACGGCGAGGTTCGCCGAATCGACTTCGCGGAGGACGCGTTGCAGATCCGCCGGCTGCATGCGGTTGAGATCCTCGAAGCTGAAGAGCTTCTTGCGGATGGCAGAGCTGAGGGTCGCATTGCGCTCTTCGAGGCGGGCGAGAAGGTTCTTGGAGGTCTCCTTGTCGAGCTTGTTGAGCAAATCGGCCACGGCGCGGATGCCGCCGCTGGTATGGAAGGCGGGGCGGCCCTTGACGTCGAAGTGGCGGCTGAGGTTGCGGACGATCTTGCTAACGAGTTCGAGCGAAGTTGATTCGATGGTGCCGAGGCGCTCGAGGACTTCCTCACGGAGTTCCGGGCTGAGGAGGCTGAAAATTTCGGAGGACTTGTCGCTGTCGAGATACGAAATGAGGAACGCGATGGTCTGGGGCTGCTCCTGCTTCACGAGGTTGAATATCTGGCGACCCTCCATCTCGGAAATATCGCGGATGACCTCGACGGAAGTGCCGACGGGGCCGACGCGGCCGATGATCGCGGAGGCTTTGTAATCGCCCTTGGCGATTTCGAGCGTGCGCTGCGCGTAGCTGAGGCCGCCGAGTGCCGAGGTGGCGCCGGCGGCGACCACAGTGGAGAATTCCTCCATGGCGAGTTTGGCGGCCGCCGTGGGAATAATGGACAGCGTGGACATCTCGCGGCACAGGTGCTCGATTTCGGTATCGTCGAACTGGCGGAGAACGTCCGCCGCGGCTTCGGGACCGATGACGACGAGGAATACGGCCAGCTTCTGCTGCCGGTTAAGTTTGGTGTAATCGAGTTCGGCGGCCATGGACGTTAGCTTTTTCCAGCGGGAGCGGCGGTGGTGCCGGCGGAGACCCAATCACGCAGCGCGACGCCGACGTTGGCGGGCTTTTGGCGGATGAGTTCGTTGAGCAATTCGGGTGTGATCGAATTGGAGTTGGGCAATGAGCGGGAGGCGGCGTCGGGCGTCATCGAGAGGACTTCGAC
>JANXLP010000397.1 GCA_025355125.1 Opitutaceae bacterium
CACGCCTCGCCTCGCTTGACCGTCTGCGTCGCTTCGCGCTATCGAACCACCATGACGACCCCGCCCCTCTTTCCTGTGCGCGCCCCGTCGTCAATCACCCGCCGCTCGTTCATCGCCGGAACCGCATCGTTCGCCGCCGCCGTGCTCCTCTCGACGCGTTCCTTCGGGCAGGTAACGGCGCGGCCCAAATTCTCCGCTTATCCGTTTACGTTAGGCGTCGCCTCCGGCGATCCGTTGCCCGACGGCGTCGTGCTCTGGACCCGCCTCGCGCCCCAGCCGCTCGCAGTCGGTGGCGGCATGTCGCCCGATTCCGTGGAGGTCTCGTGGCAAATCGCCGACGACGAAGCGATGACCCGTATCGTGCATTCCGGCACCGCCGTGGCCAACGCCTCCTGGGCTCACTCCGTCCACGTCGAGGTCGAAGGCCTGCGCCCTGATCGCTGGTATTGGTATCGCTTCAAAGCCGGCACCGAGATCAGCCCCGTCGGCCGCACGCGCACCGCTCCCGCCGCCGGCGTGCCGGCCGAGCGGCTGCGGTTTGCCTTCGCCTCGTGTCAGCACTACGAGACCGGTCTCTATACCGCCTACGATCATCTCGCGCGCGAAGACATCGATCTCGTCGTTCACCTCGGCGATTACATCTACGAAGGCGCCGCGATCCCCGACCGCGTGCGCCGTCACAACAGCGGCGAGATCATCCACCTCGACGACTACCGTGCGCGCTACGCGCTCTACAAATCCGATCCCTCCCTGCAAAAGGCACACGCCATCGCGCCGTGGATCGTCACGTGGGATGACCATGAGGTGGTCAACAACTACACCGGGGACATCTCCGGTAAGCCCTCGACCACCGCCGATTTTCTCCTGCGCCGCGCCGCCGGCTACCAGGCCTATTTCGAGCACATGCCACTGCGCCGTTCCGCGCAGCCGCACGGGCCCGACGCCCTCCTCTATCGCAATCTTTCCTACGGCCAGCTCGTGCAATTCCACGTGCTCGACACCCGCCAGTATCGCACCGACCAGCCCCAGGGCGACGGCAACAAACCGCCAAGCCCCGTGCTGATGGACCCCAAAGGCACCGCCCTTGGTGACAAGCAGCGCGACTGGCTCTTCACCGGCCTCGAGCGCTCGCCCGCGACCTGGAACATCCTCGCGCAACAAATCATGATGGCTCGCGCCGACAAAACCCGCGGCCCGGAGGTCACCTACAGCATGGACCAGTGGCCCGGCTACGAATACGAGCGCCGCCGCGTGCTCCGCCATCTTCACGATAAGAAGATCAAGAACCCCGTCGTCATCACCGGCGACATCCATACGAACTGGGCCAACGAACTCATCGCCGACTTCGATCAGCTCGACTCTCAGAGCGTCGCTACCGAATTCGTCGGCACTTCGATCAGCTCCGGTGGCGACGGCTCCGCGACCACCAAGAACATCGACCTCCTCTACTCGGAAAATCCCTTCGTGAAATACTTCAACGCCGAGCGCGGCTACGTGCGCTGCGAAGTGACGCCGAAGACCTGGCGCTCCGACTACCGCACCGTGCCCTACATCAGCCGGCCCGGTGCCCCGCTCCAAACCCACCGCTCGTTCATCGTGGAATCCGGCCGCCCGCTCCTGCTCCCGGCCTGACCGCGCAGTGCCGATGCCCGCGTGCTACCGGTCGCCGGAGCGCCTGGCGGCGAGGGTCTTGATATACAGCACGAGCGCCTCCATCTGGCCCTCGCTCACCACGCCGCGATAGCTGGGCATCTCAATCTGACCCGCCTTCATCCGCTTACCCTGCGGATCAAGAATCTTCTCCCGGAGGTAGAACTCATCCGCGAGTTCGCTGGAGCCATCGACGAACGTGCGCTTCGCCCCGAAAAGATTTTTCCACGTCGGCCCGATTTTACCGTCTGTGGTGCCGTCGATGGAGTGGCAGGCCACACAACCCAACGACTCGGAAAGGCCCTTGCCCATCGCTGCGGTCGGCGGTTCTTCCTTCAAGACTGTGATCGCGGCGGCTTGCTTGGTCAGATCGACCTTGGCGAATCCGACGGTCGCGAGATCGAGTGCCCGCTGCTGGTGAATGGTGAAATAAACGACGCCGCGCGCCGAGGCTCCGCCCGCGAGCAAGAAATCATGGCGCACCTCGAGCTGCATCACCGGCGGCAGTTTCGGGAGGTGAATGAAAACGGATTTACCGTCTTCAGACAGAACCGTCTGCGCGATGCCCCACGGCGTGGCCCCGGGCTCGCCGCCAATCGTGTAGCGTCCGCTCCCGTAGGCCGAGCTACGCTTGTAGTTCCAGGCGCGCACGGAAATCTTTTCGGACCGCACCGACGCCGGATCGAGCGGCACCGCGAACTCCAACACGACACCATCCGCAATGGACCGTGCCGCCACCGCCGTCGTGACCGGCGTGGTCCCGCGCCGCAACCGCCCCAGCGCGACTTCCGTCGCCACACGTGAGCCGTAAAGCTGAAAGCCCGCCGTCCAGAGCGCGTCGCCCTGCAGGTTCATCCGTGCGTGCAACAGCGGCAGATCGGTCTTCAGCTCGAGCGGAATCACCGCGCCCTGCGGGATCGGCGCTTCGAGATCCGGCGAGATCACGAACAGCCGGCCCGTGCCAAAAGAGAGGTGCGCGAGCCTGCCGTTCCACGCGCCCATGCCCGCGCCGTTCATCCACACTTCAGAACTAGAGGAGTTGTCCTGCTCATAGGGAATCCACGCCAGCGGCGGTGTGAGTTTCACCGGTTTCTCCTGGAGAAAACCGAAATTGTCGCCCGGCCGCACGAGGTAGCTGACCGACGACGGGATGAAATGCCCCTGCTGATCGGTCGCGGTCACGACACCCGTTTTCGGATGCACCGTGACGAACGGTTCGCGCGCGCCCGTGGCGACCACTTCCGACGAACGTCCGTCGGGCGCGATTTTAAAAATCGCGCCCGTCTGGCTCGTGCCTTCGCCGCCCGACTTCATGCCACTGCGATTCACGATGCCGCCCTGCGTGATATACGTCGATCCCTCCGGCCCCATCGCCATATCGAGCGGGAAAGAGCGCGTCGTCTGGCTCTGGATCATCTGGTCGTTAAAATTCTCGAACCAGTCCGCCTCGCCGTTGCCGTCCTTGTCGTAGAGCCGCACCACGCCGTTTTTCGTCGCGACTTGGATCACACCGCCGGGCGCGGTGATCGCGAGGGGCTCTTGCAGGCCCGAGGCAAAGCGCCGCCATTTCAAGCCCGCCAATTTTTCATCCGCGATGCCATCGAGCAGCCACACATCGCCGTCATACGTGACCACGGCCGCACGATCCGCCGTGAGAAACGCGATGTCCGCCACGCGCACGCGACGGCTCCACGGATTCGTGTCGGGCACCGAAATGCGATCAAGGACCAACCCATTTTGCGCCACGGTGCCGAGGCCCACCGGCGCCGACAGCACGCCCGGCCAGCGCAATTCCGTCGCCGCCACCGGCCGCGCGGGTGTGGGCGCCAGGGCACCCGACGAATCCGCCTTCGCGTCAAATGTGATACCGATGCTCACGCGCTGCATCGTCGTCGAAGGTGCGAGCGTCGCCACCAGCTCACCCTGATCATCGCTGAGCGCCAGCCCTTCCGTATTGGTAACGACGCGCGTGTCGCCCGCGTTTGCTTCAAGTGCGTTACGCACGGCCCACGACGCTTTGCCCGCCGCACCCACCGCAATCACCAAGGGCGTCGCATGTGGCGCCACTTCGAGGTGTCGCAACACCTGCGTCTCCGCGCCACTCACGCGCGACTCCAGCCACTCGCTCACCACGGTGTCGCCATTGCGGTAGCGCAGCACGGCGGTGTTGCCCGCGAGCTCGATACCCTCGAAACGCGCCCGCGCCACCGGCAGCGCGCCGCGGCCGACATCGCCCGGGCTCATCGCCGGCCGCGCGTCCACGTGAAGCGCCGCGATGTCCGCGCCGATGCCCGGATGCATGGCCGTGTTCAGCAGCGCCGGCCCCGTCGGTTGCGGGTGCGCCGAGTCGGCTTTTTTGCGCAAGTTGCCATAAGAAATCTGCGCCATGCCCATCAGCGTGATCGGCGGCTGACCCGCCGGCACTTTCCAGATCGCCGCGACGCGCAGCAGCTCTTGATCGAAGACCACCGCGTGCCCCGATGCGAGCGGCAGCACAATCCCGCGCACCACGAAATTCCCGCTGGCACCGTCCCCTTTTTCCGCCGGCACGACTTCTACCTGCGATTGAAAAAAGGGCTGCTCCTTCTCGAAGAAAGGACCGGCTTCCGCGACCGGAACCGCCAAAGCGAAACCGTGTGGCGCGAGCGCCAATGCAACCCAGGGGAGGAACCGAAAGCGAAAAGTCATGTAAGGAAAGAAGCCTTTGTGTAGAGAGATTGCCCGCGAACAAGACGAGAACGAGGACCAGAGGTGACGCGCCCGGTATCCCCGCCGCCTGCTCGCTCAAAACAAACTGGCCAACCCCGCTCCCTCCGCCTCTGCTGCGCACCACCATGCGCCTTTCCCCGCGTCTGTCCTGCGTCTCCACCGGCCTTGCCCTCACCCTCGTTTGGGCGGCGCCTTCCAGCCATGCCGCCGACCCCAAACCCGCCGCATCCACGACCATTCCCGTCGCCGCCGGCGATGTCGTCGAAAACTCCGTCGTGAAGATTTTCTCCACGATGCGCTACCCCGATCTCACCAAGCCCTGGACCAAGCAGGCCCCACGCGAATCTACCGGCTCCGGCGTCGTCATTGAGGGCAAGCGCATCCTCACCAACGCCCATCTCGCCCTCTACGCGAGCCAGGTCCAGGTGCAGGCCAACCAATCCGGCGACAAACTCTCCGCCACCGTCGAGTTCGTCGCGCCCGGCATCGACCTCGCCGTGCTCAAGCTCGACGACGAAACGTTCTTCGACACGCACAAGCCCCTCGCGCGCGACGCCTCCATTCCCGCGATCAAAGACGCCGTCCTCGTCTATGGTTTCCCCACGGGCGGCACCAGCCTCGCGATCACCAAGGGCATCGTTTCCCGCGTCGAATTTACGTCCTACAACTTTCCCACCTCCGGCCTGCGCATCCAGATCGACGCCGCCATCAACCCCGGCAACAGCGGCGGCCCCGCCCTCGACGGCGAGAAGATGATCGGCCTCGCCTTCAGCCGCCTCGGCAGCGCCGACAACATCGGCTACATCATCCCCAACGAAGAGATCGACCTCTTTCTCGCCGACATCACCGACGGCCGCTACGACGGCAAACCCGCCCTCTTCGATTCGCTCCAGACCTTTGAAAACCCCGCGCTCCGCCCCTATCTCAAACTCGATAAGGCCGCCGAGGGCATGATCGTAAACGGCATCGATACATCCGACGCCACCTACCCGCTTCAGCCTTGGGACGTGATCACGAAAATCGGCGACAAGCCCATCGACAACGAGGGCTACGTTAGAATCGGCGCCAGCCTCCGTCTCCGTTTTCCCTACCTTATCCAACACGTCGCCAAGGACGGAAAACTTCCCCTCACGGTCATGCGCACCGGCCAATCCGTCAGCCTCACTGTCCCCGTGCCCACGTTCCGGCCGCTGCTCATCCCCAGCCTCGCCGGCGAATATCCCGCCTACTTTATCTGCGGGCCCGTCGCCTTCGCCACCGCCACCCAGGACTTCATCGCCGGCATCAACAACGTCGGCATCCTCACCGGACTCAGCGCCGATGGCAGCCCGCTCGTCACCCGCCGCAGCGTCCGCCCCGCCTTCGACGGCGAGGAACTCGTCATCATCACCGCCCCGTTTTTTCCGCACAAACTCGCCAAAGGTTACAGTCCTGCCGTCGGTCGCGTCCTGAAAAGCGTCAACGGCACGTCCGTTAAAAATCTCCGCCACCTCGTCGAATTGCTGCGCGACGCCCGCACCGAGCACATCGTCATCGATTTCCAGGGCCGCGGTTACGAGACGCTGGTTTTCCCCCACAAGGAACTCATCGCCGCGACCGACGAAATTCTCACCGACAACGGCGTGCGCAGCCAGGCCTCGCCCGCGCTCCTCACCGTCTGGAACGAAAAACCGCAGCCCTGATCGGCGCGTCCGAAGGTAGGGCGAATTATCCCTAGTCCGCCGTTTCAGCCCGTGTTCCTCTCCCGAATCGCCCTACCCCATGCGCAATTCCCCGCACGTGATATCATAGCGCCGCCGCACGGTGCCGAGCCATGCGCCGAAATCCCCGATCTCCACCCCCGACTCCGTGAGCCAGTGCGCCGCGGGCAGATCGGGGATGGTCTCTTCCGGCACGCAAAACAGCGACCGTGCCCAGCGCGCCGTCGCCAGCACCATACTCAGTTTGCGGTGCTCGGGCTCCGCTTCCTCGGGCTCCAGTTGATACCGCACCGCCGCCACCACCGGCGCGGAAAAGCCCCATAACTCCAAAAGTGCCGCCCCCGCCGCCGCGTGGGAAAACCCCAGGTGCTCGGTCTCAGCCGCGGCATAATCCAGCGGATAACCCGCCGAGGCGAAGCGCCGCGTCGTCTTCTGCTGCGCCACATGCCGGTCGATCACCATCAGTCCGATCCCGTGCATCAAACCCGCGGTGTAGGCGTCGCCGCGGTCCACATCGCCCCGCTCCGCGAGACTCGACGCCGCGATCGCGCACGCGACCGCCCGCGACCACAGCGCCTGCGCGTCGAGGCCGTAGCTCCGCAACGGTTGTCCGATCAACTGCGCGGCGACCGCGTAGGTGACCAACTCCTGCACGCCCGCGAGCCCCACCCGTTGGATCGCCTCCATGATGCTCGTCGCTTTCACGCCGCGGCCAAACTGGGTGCTTTGCGCCATCTTCACCACCCGCGCCGCGAGGCCCGGCTCCAGCTTCACCACGTCGGCAATCTGCTCGATCGTCGCATCGGGCGATGCCACGAGCCGCTGCAATTTGTGCAACACCTTCGGCGCCGGCGGCAAATCCTTCACCTGCCGCACGAGCGCGTGCGGCGTAAGCCGAAAAAAAGGCAGCGAGAACACCACAGACTAACATCGGCCCGCCTCGCCCCCACTTCAGGTGAAAGTTTACCCATTCCGCGCCGCCGCCCCGCCGCACCACACCGGCCCGCCCGCGCCTATTCGCCGATTCCAAACACCGCCTGCGCATAATTCTCCGCGCTGAACGGCTGCAAATCTTCCTTCTGCTCGCCCAGGCCCACGAAATAAATCGGCAGCTTCAATTCGCGCCAAATCCCCACGATGGCGCCGCCCCGCGAGGTGCCGTCGAGCTTCGTAATAACGAGTCCCGTCAGGCCGAAATTCTTGTGAAACACCTTCGCTTGTTCGATCGAGTTGCTCCCCAACGAACCATCGACCACCAGCCACGACTCATGCGGCGCCGCCGGGTCGAGCTTTTGCAGCACGCGCTTAATCTTCGCCAGCTCCTCCAGCAGATTGCCCTTCGTGTGCAACCGGCCCGCCGTATCGACGATCAGGTAATCGCGCGCCCGGCTCTTCGCCGCCTGCAACGCGTCAAACGCCACCGCCGCCGAATCCGCCCCCGTGTGGCTCGCGATGATTTCCAAATCCAGCCGCTCCGCCCACGCCTTGAGTTGCTCCACCGCCGCCGCGCGAAACGTATCACACGCCGCCACCACGACGGACTTGCCGTCCTGTTTCAGTTTCCATGCGAGCTTGGCCGTCGTCGTGGTTTTACCGGAGCCGTTGACGCCGATCAGCACGATCACGGTGGGCGCCTGCGCCGCGGGTTTGATCACGCCCTCGCTGCCGGCGAGCACGCGCTTCAGCACCTCGACGCCGATGGCCGCCGCCTGCCGCCCGGCGAGGGCGGCATCTTTTTTGTAGGCCGCCTTGATCTCACCGAGGATTTCCCCGGTGGTCGCGACGCCGAAGTCGGCGGTGTAAAGCGCCTCTTCCAGTTCGTCGAGCGAGGCGGCGTCGATCTTGCGCCCGCCAAAAAGCCCGCGCGTCTTCTCACCAATGGCGGAAAACGTTTTGGCGAAGCCGTCTTTGAATTTTTTGAAAAGTCCGAACATGTGATGAGGAACGGGAAAGAGATGAATTGAATCTGGAACTCAGGAAATCAGGAAGGAAACCATTCCCGGCCGATCCTGCGGATGGCGAGGGGCATCGCTGCGAAATTAAGCAAAAGACCGTCTTCGGCGCCGACTGCTTTTATGTAAGAGCGACCGACGGCGAAAAATATATCTTCAATCGCGCTGAGGGCCCTCAATTCCACCAGCAGTTTCCCTTCCACCAAAAGATCCAGCCGGTGCTCCCCAATCTCCACCCCTTCATAATAAATTTTCACCACCTTCTGTCTCTCAAACCGAATCGCCCGCTTCGTCAGCTCGATACAAAGCGCGGCTTCATACGCAGACTCCAAGAAACCCGGCCCGAGCACTTGATGCACCTTGATGGCCGCCTCGATCACCCGACCGCTCAGCTCCCTGTTTCCAAGCTCAGCCATATCCGTTCCCTGATTTCCTGAGTTCCAGATTCAATCCCTCCCGATTCCCTACGCGATCTCCACCTTGCGTGCATCGCGGCCGATCTGGCCCTTGTAGCGGTCGAGGATGCCGTTGATGAAACGCTTGGAATCGAGATTCGAAAATTGCTTCGAGAGATCGATCGCCTCGTTGATCGAAACGACCGGCGGGATGTCCTTGCGGTGCTTCATCTCGAAGATCGCCAGCCGCAGGATCGCCAGGTCGATCTTCGCGATACGGGCGAAATCCCAATTTTGAGCCAGACCCTTGATGATACCGTCGATCTCGGCCTGATTGAGAATCACCCCTTGAATGATCTCCTCGGAGTAGGCGTAGTGCGGACGCGGATGCTCCATGTTCTCGAAGAACGTGACGAGATCCTCCGAGAGGTTCTTGGGGTCGTTCAAGCTCCAGGCATAGAGATACTGGAGGGCGGCGACGCGGCCATCGCGGCGTTGGCTAAAGAGGGTTTTGCTCATCGGGAATGGGTTTGTTTGAGGACCGCCATCGTCAACGCCGCACGGGCGAACTCCGCCCCGCGGTTGATCGGGCCGAGGCACCGCGCTTCGGCTTGCGCACGGGTGTTGGCGACGACCACGCCGTTAATCACGGGGCGGCGGGCGGAGAGGCTGATCTGTTGCAGGGCCTGGGAGACGCTGTTGCCCACCATCTCATGGTGGTTCGTATCACCGCCGATCAACACGCCCAGCGCGATCAGGCAATCGTGCCGGCCGCTCTCCGCGAGCAGTTGGATCGCGTAAGGCACTTCGTGGGAGCCCGGAACGCGCAGGAGCTCGATCCGCTCCGGCCGCACGCCGCTCGCCGAAAACGTCGTGCGCAGGCTCGCGATCAGCCCATCCACCAACTCGGCGTTGAAGCACGCGGCCGCAATCCCGAAAGAAAACGGGGCACCGTCAACCGGAGCGAGCGCGGGTGCGTCGAGACTCATGGAAGAATCACTCAACCGTTCGCCCTCAGGTTCCGCAACCCGAAATCCGCACGGCATTTTCAGGCATTCTCGGGCCCATTTTAGCACGTCCGAACCACCGGCACAAAACGTAAAAAGGTGCGTCTGTCTACCTCACTACCTTTCTATTGCGCCATCTTGAACGATTCCTCTCTTTCTTGGGTGTCGTCATAATTTTCGCCGTCACCGGCCTCATCACCCCACGCGACATCGGCCCGTGGCAAGTTGCGGCGATCACCGCCATCATCGTGGGGATCATCCATGGCGTCATTTTTTGGCTCGTTAGCCGCCGCCAGCGCGCCGTGCGCTTGCAGACGGTCGCCGACATCCAGGCCACGCTCAAAAATGTGATCAATAACCCGCTCACCGTCATCCAAGGCATGGATTATCTCCGCACCGCAGATCCCGCCCAGACCCAGCACGCGACCGCCCAGATCGCTCGCTGCGTCACCTCGATTTCCGACGCTCTCCATCACTTGTCGGAGGAATCGCTCAAAGCCTGGCAAAATAAATACGTCCGCCATTCTTGACCCGCCGTCACGCCCGCGTCCCGAGAAGTGAGCGCAGGGCCAGCTTAGAGTTGCCGCAGGCCGCGCCCCACTCCTAGCTTCTCTCCTCCCCCCTATGACATCTCCCCTGCGTCTCGTTATACCCACCCTGTTCACAATTGCCGCCGCCGCGCTGCTCGCCACCACCGCCCGCGCCGCGCCCAGCACCGGCTCGCCCTTTTACGGCGACACCCCCGATAAGAACCACCCGTGGGCCATCCACGATCAGAACCGCCCGCAGCCCAAACGCGTCGAGCCCGGCACCTTTAGCAGCGCCACCGTGCCCGGCAAACCGCCCTCCGATGCCATCATCCTTTTCGACGGCACCGCAGCCACGCTCGGCAAGTGGGAATCCGATGCCAAACCCGGCGTCGTCGCCGAGCCCACCAAGTGGATCGTGAAAGACGGCGCGCTCGAATGCGTGCCGAAGTCCGGCTACATCCGCACCAAGGAACAATTCGGCGACTGCCAACTCCACATCGAGTGGGCCGCGCCCACCGCCGTCCAAGGCGACAGCCAGGGCCGCGGCAACAGCGGCGTTTTCCTTTCCGGTGCCGTCGAGGTCCAAGTCCTCGATAACTACAACAACCCCACCTACGCCGATGGTTTTGCGGCGTCCGTTTACGGCACCAATCCCCCCCTCGCCAACGCCCTCCGCGCTCCCGGTGAATTCCAAGTTTACGACATCATTTTTCGCCGCCCCATCTACGATAACGGCAAGGTCGTCGATCCCGGCTACGTCACCGTGTTCTGCAACGGCGTCCTCGTGCAGGACCACACGCCCCTCGAAGGCGGCGGCGGCCACATGAAGCGCACCGTCGCCGGCCCCTTCCCTGAAAAAGGCCCGCTCAAACTTCAGGATCACGGCAATCCCGTCCGCTTCCGCAACATCTGGTATCGCCCACTACCCACGCGCTCGATCATCGACGGCTCCAACGGTTTCCTCACCGCCGAAGCCACCACCGCCAAGCGTGCTGAAATCGCCGCCGGCATCCGCGCCGACGCCGCCAAACTCACCGGCACCGCTGCCATGCTCCGCCTCGCCGAATCTCTCGTTTACGAAAACGACGCCGCGACTGCCGCCAAAGTCGATGCCCTCGCCACCGCCTACGTCGCCAGCCTGAAAACCCTGACCGGCCCCGCGCTCGAAGCGAAGAAAGACGAAGCCAAGTCCGTCCTCCGCGCCCTCGTCTATCTCGCGAAATTCGAACGCCTGCCCGCCACCTCCGCGCCGAAAGTTGCCCTCGCCGAATTCTCCAAAGCACAGGGCTGGGATCAGGAAAAGAAGTAAGCCCGCATCGGCCACCTTCCTACAACTACGTCACCGCGCTACCCGTTCGCTCACCTCCATCGCCCGCGCGTTCTCGCGCGGGCTTTTTTGTGCCCGGTCGGCCCGGATCGGTTGCCTGCGGGCTACACGATGGATAATACCAACATCAGTTGAGTTTTTGACTTAAGGTAGCCGCGAGCGTGAGCGAGTGATGGTTCGGTATCGTCCAGATATCATCAGACGTTGGTATAATTCTTTCATTTGCGGACACGTGTCTGATTTTGTTTGACGATCACCTTCGGTCGCGCGCATTCCATCCGCACCCCCGAGATGCCCGGCCCATTGCGCCGGTCCGCCGCCTCCACCCCACCCCAACCCCATTACGTCGCCGTCCCTCGGCTGCTGCCCGCGCGCGCGCCGATCTCGACTCCCTTTTCCCACCCGACCCCACCATGACCATCACCACCCCACGTTTCTTCCGATGCATCGCGAGCTGTCTCGCGCTCGTCCTGCTTGCCGCCACCACCACGGCTTTCGCCCAAGAGACCGGCGGCACCGTCACCGGCACCGTGCTCGATATCAAAACCGGCAAATATCTCGAAGGCGCCGATGTCTCCGTCGACGGCACCGGGCTCACCACCACGACCGTCCGCTCCGGCGCGTTCGAACTGCGCGGAGTCCCCGTCGGCGCCCAAAAACTCACCGTCGCCTACCCCGGCATGGCCCCCCTCACCCTGCCCGTCGCCGTCACCGGCGGCCAGACCGCCAACCTCCCCGTGCGCCTCGGCCAGACGGCCGACATCCTCACCCTCAGCGAATTCAAAGTCGCCGGCACCAAAGAAGGCATGGCCCAGGCCATCGCCCTCCAGAAAGCCGCCATTAACGCCAAGATCGTCGCCGCCGGCGACCAATACGGTGACATCGCCGAGGGCAACGCCGCCGAATACCTGAAATTTCTTCCCGGCGTCGGAGTGGACTACAACGCTAACGACGCCCGTGCCGTCACCCTCCGCGGCATGTCCACCGCCTTCACCAACGTCACCCTCAACGGCAGCCCCATCGCCAGCGCTACCTCCGGCAACTTGAACCGCCGCTTCGAATTCGAGCAGGTCGCCATCAACAACGTCGAGACCGTCGAAGTCATCAAAACCCTCACCCCCGAAATCCCTGCCATCAGCACCGGCGGCCTCGTGAATCTCGTCACCAAAAGCGCTTTCGACCGCCAGGGCGACCAGTTCTCCTACCGCACCTACCTCCAGGCCACCGACACCGTCCTCACCTTCGGCAAGAGCGAAGGCTACGGCCAGGAACTCACCCACAAGATCGTCCCCGGCATCGACCTGAACTACGCCAAACACATCGGCGAAAATCTCGGCCTGAACCTTAGCTACAAAAATTCCACGCTCATCAACGACTACCCCCGCTCCTCCTACACCTGGGACTACAACCCCACCAACGGCGGCCTCCCCAACGCCCCCGCGCTCACTTCCTGGAATCTCCAGAACGAACAGAAGACCACCCGCCGCCAGTCCTTCTCCGTGCAGCTCGATTGGAAAGTCGCCGAGCACACCAAGCTCTCCGCCACCGCCATGTGGAACTTTTACGACCTCCTCTTCACCGACCGCACCACCACCGTGAATACCGGCACCCTCGCCGGCCTTGCCACCACCTCGCCCTCCGCTGTCGGCAACGGCACCGTCGTCGGCCGCCCCGGCGCCGGCTCCGTCACCTTCGCCACCATCAACCGCGCGAAGTCCGGCACCACCTACGTCGGCAACCTCGGCCTCGTCCATGATTTCATGAACAGCGCCACCCTCGAGACCGCCGCCTCCTGGAGCCAGTCGTATTCGAAATACCGCGACACCACCGGTTCCTGGTATTCCGACGCCACCGTCCAGCGCGGCGGCACCAACCCCGCCACCGGCACCGTCACCGATCCCCTCACCGTCACCTTCACCGGCGTCGGCGGCGTCGCCCCCCGCTACACCGTCACCGATACCGCCGGCGCCGCCGTCGATCTCCGCGACCTTTCCAAGTTCACCGCCACCACCATCAGCAGCCGCCCCCAGACCGGCGTCGACACGCGCAACGGCTACTCCGCCGATTACAAACTCCCGCTCAACCTCGCCGTTCCCGTCACCGTCAAGGTCGGTGCCCGCTTCGACACCACCACGCGCAATATCGACAACCGCGTCTTCCGCCGCACCGGCAACACTCCCGCCCTCGGCTTCGGCGGCGCCTCCGCCGTCACCGGCGCCACCCTCGCTGGCCTCGCCGACGTGAACTTCTCCCAACACCCCATCGGCTACGGCCTCCCCGCCTATAACTTCGTCAACCTCTACACCGCCTACACCAATCTCGGTGGCAGCGCGCTCCTCCCCTACCTCCCCGCCAGCGACACCATCGCCCGCTTCGACGACCGCACCAAGGCCGGCTACGTCCGCTTCGATGTCACTCCATTCAAAAATCTCCTCATCGTCGCCGGCGTCCGCTACGAAGACCAGAAGACCGACTCGCAGAACCGTCTCTCCACCCTGGCCGCTCCGATCCGTTCCAGCTTCGCCACCAAAAAGTGGTTCCCCTCGATCAACCTGAAATACACGCCGAATAAAAACTTCGTCCTTCGCGCCGCCGCCAGCAAATCCATCGGTCTGCCCGACTACGTCGATCTCCTCCCCGGTCCCACCACTCTCACCCAGCCCGACCTCTCCAACAACGTCCGCGGCACCGCCGCCATCTACAATCCCAACCTGAAAGCCTACGGCGTCACCAGCTACGATGCCGGCGTCGAATACTACTTCAGCCGCTCCAGCGTCCTCTCGCTCTCCGTCTTCCGGAAAGATTTCAACAACTACATCATCACCGCCAAGCAGGGCCTCTCCAACGAGCTCGCCACCAGTCTCGGCATCCCGAGTTCTTCTATCGTCGGCACGGCCGATCAATACGACGTCACCTACAAGTTCAACGTCCCCGAGACCGGCCACTACAACGGCCTCGAATTCGGCTACGCCCAAAACTTTTCCTTCCTCCCGAAACCCTTCAACACCCTCGGCCTCCAGGCCAACGCCACCCTCCTCAGCATCGACCCCATCAAGAGCCGGTCCGTCTTCAGTTCCACCGACGCCAATCTCAACCGCACCATCACCGAGCAGATCGGCAAGAACATGGAACTCGCCGCCGTGAAGCAGGCTTTCAACCTCACGCTCAACTATAGCATCGGCAAATTCGGATTCACGCTCACCTCGAATTACACCGGCCACGTCCTCAAGGCCGTCGTCCAAAAAACTGTGAAATACACCGATGTCGCCGTCGCCAACCAGAATTACTTCAACGAACTCCAATACCAAGCCCCGCGCGAGCTCGTCGATTTCCGCATGGACTATAAATGGAACCGCAAGTTCACGCCCTACTTCCAGGCGCGCAATATTTTCGCCCGCCCCATCGTGATGTCCACGCCCACCCTGCCCTTCAACCACGCCGAATACGGCGACCCCATCTACGAACTCGGCGTCCGCGGCGTCTGGTGAGAAAGTGGTGGGCCGTGCGCACCGCGCGCGGCCAGTCAGCCCCTCCGTGTAGGGCCGCCGCTCGCCGGCGCGCCGTCCCTCCGCCCGCGTTCCACCCCTGTCCGCCAAAAATCCCTCGCCCCTTTAAACCAGTCCCTCCGAGGGCGGAGTCCCCCTACTCCGCCCTTTTTTTCCGTCCATGCGCTTTCGCCTCCACGCCCTCCTCCGCACCGCCGCTCTCAGCCTCGCCGCGACCCTCGCCCTCGCCGCCGCGCCAACTCCCGCCGCGCCCACCGCCCAAATCTGGCCCCTCGACAACGCCGCCCGCATCGGCGGCCATCCCGCAAAAATCCTCGGCACCCCGCGCCTCCTTCGCGACCCCGAGCCCGCCACCACGTCCGCCCTCGCCTTCGACGGCGCGCACGACGGCCTCATTCTCCCCGTTAGCCCGCTCGCCGGCCTTTCCGCTTTCACGATCGAGCTGCTCATCCGCCCCGCCGCCACCGGCGCGCCCGCGCAACGCTTCTTCCACATCCAAGACACCGCCGGCGCCCGCGCTCTCCTCGAAATCCGCGTCACGCCCGAAGGCCGCTGGGCCCTCGATACCTACCTAGCCGACGGCGACCACAAACTCCCGCTCCTCGACGCCACGCTCCTCCATTCCTGCGACGCCTGGCACTGGGTCGCCCTGCACTACGACGGCCACCGCATGACCTCTTACGTGGACGGCAAAAAAGAACTCACCGGCGAAGTCGCCTTCGCCCCCATGCAGTCCACCGGCGAAACCTCCATCGGCGTCCGCCTCAACCAAGTCTATTGGTTCAAAGGCGCCATCCGCGAAATCCGTCTCCACCCCACCGCGATCCCTTCCGCCCAGCTCGCTCACTAACCCAAAAATCTCCGGGTCGCCGCGAGCGCCAGCGAGTGGTCCGCCCTTTCACACGACTCCCCCCGTAGCCGCGAGCGCCAGCGAGTGGTCCGCCCCCCGCGCAACATCCTCCCGCGCCCCCCGTCAATCCTCCACCCCATGCACCCCCGCGCCCTCCTCCTCGCTCTCTGCATCACCACCGCGCCCGCCGCACTCGCCGCCGCAGCACCCGCGACCCCGCCCATCCCGGAAACCGGCCTTCTCTTTGCCCTCTCCGCCGATCACGGCACCACCGCCGAAGTCGCCGCCCCCGGCACCGCCGCCCCCACCTTCGACAACGAAGTCACGGTCATCCCCGACGGCGCGCGCGGCGCAGCCCTCCGCTGCGACGACCTCCAACGCCTCGCCTGGACCGCCCCCGGCAACATCTACGCCCAGCGCGGCACGCTCTCCTTTTTCTGGCGCTCCCGTTATCCCGTCGGCCCGACTGCCTTCCCCATTTTCCGCGTCGCCTACGCCGACCACTCCAGTTGGGACATGGCCTGGCTCCGCATCGACTACAACGGCCACGGCTTCGACGCCTTCGTCACCGACGCCAACCTCGCCCGCACCCGCGTCTCCGTTGATCTGAAAAATTTTCCCGCTCCCACCGCTTGGACCCATCTCACCCTCGCTTGGGACGAAACCCGCGGCATCCGTTTTTTCATCAACGGCCAACTCGCCGCCTCCAAAGAAACGGTCGCCCGCTACGACGCCGCCCTCGACCAATTCGGCCCGCACTCCCGCATCATCAGCCCGCACAACGTCCAAAGTGATTACAACTTCGTCCGCGGCGGCGACATCGACGAGATCCGCATCTACGACCACCTCCTCGCCGACCCCACCATCGCCAACCTCGCCACCGGCACGCCTCAGCAAATCGCCAATCTAAAATCGGCAATCGGCCATCCCAGCCTCTCCGATCCCATCACCCGCGCCGAGTGGGCCCTCCGCTACGGCTGGAACCGCGCCGATGTCCTCCCGCCCTACTACCCCGGCACCGCGCTCAGCATCCGCAAAGTAGAGATTCACGAAGCCTACGACCTGAAACGCTGGTGGTGGAAAGCCACCGACGGCATCCGCGAAACTACCTGGCCCGGCGTTTACAACCGCTCCCGTCTCGCCGGCCGCGACGATTATTTCCAACTCCCCGACTGGGATTGCTACGTCGATTCCGGCAAAGCCATCACCTTCGCCCTCCCCGAGGAACCGTGGAATCACCTCGAGATCGCCGGCGCCGCGTTTGGAAAAATGGAGCTCCTCCCGCCGCACACCGCGCTCGAAACCGCCAGCGACGCCAAGGCCGAGTCCACCATGTTCTCCCGTCGCGCTGGCCAGGAAAAGACGATCCACGCCCTCGAAAAAACCCTCACCGGCCGCCAAATCCGCTTCACCAACATCGAGCAGGAAACGCCCATCGGTGAACTCGTCGCCTACCACGTCACCGAAGGCACCGAGCCCGCCACGTCCGCGAAACTTTCCTACCGCCTCGCCACCACTTCCCCCAGCGAACCGACCCTCGCCGCGCTCACCACCTACATCGCCGGCCGCTTCACTCCCGCCGAGCGCGCCACCCTCGTGGCCATGCCCGCCGCTTCCAAATCCTCTCCGCCGCCCAAAGCCTCGCCGCCTGCTTATCTTCCCCTCGTCCACATCCTCATCCCCGACACTTGGGATAACCGCACCGATGGCCTCGACGGCCTCGCCCTCGATCTCCCCGCGCTGCAGTTCGAACGCAGCGCGCTCATCCCGCTCAACGTCCAGGTGAAAGACCCGCTCTGGCCCGGGCGCAACCTCCTCGACTTCACCTTCAGCGTAAAACCCAACCAACCCAAAACCCTCTGGCTCGACCTCCGCGACCGCCTCCTCCCCAAAGGCAAAGCCCTCTGGATCACCTTCGCCAGCGCCTCCCCGCAATTCAACGCCGCCAGCCTCCACGGCGCCGCGCTCCGCCTCGTCTTCAAACCCCGCGAACTCGCCCGCGCCGAGCACGAGCTCGACCGCTTTACCCAGGCCAAGGACAGCTACGCGATGCTCGTCGAGGAACACCCAAAAAGTCCCAAGCTCGCGCTCTGGGTCCGCTTCGAGGCCGACCTTGGCGATCTCCTCCGCGTCAACCCGCAGCACGCGCGCGGCCTTGAATATGCCCTCGCCGCCGGCATCGAAACTGCCGCCCGCCCCGCCTTCACCCAACCCGTCGCACCCGCCGGCATCCCGCTCTGGGCCTTCCGCCAGACCGAGCTCCTCGGCCGTGTTAAAAAATTCGTCCTCTGGTATATCGACCACCGTCAGTCTGCCTTCGGTGATTTCGGCGGCGGCATCTCCGACGATGTCGATCTCCTCAACACCTGGCCCGGCCTCGCCCTCATGGGCGCCGAGCCCGAAAAAATCTCGCGCTCCCTCCACGCCCTCCTCGAAGCCGCCTTCAGAAACGGCATGTTCACCCACGGTCTCCCCACCATCCAGGCCGACGAACTCCACAGCTACGAAGAAGGCATCAACTGCCTCGCGCATAATATGGTCCTCGAATTCGGCAGCCCCCGCCAACTCGAGCGCGCCATGACCACCGCCCGCGGTGTCGAGAGCATCACCGGCATCAACGCCGCCGGCCACCGCCACATCCGCTCCTCGTATTACAGCGGCACAAAGATCGCCGAAGAAGAACCCTGGGGTCGCTCCAAGCCCTACTCCTACCTCGTCATCCAGCCCGGCCAGCTCCTCGTCGATTTCAACGGCAACCCCAACGCGAAAAAATACATGGTGGAACTCGCCGACGGCCTCCTCGCCCATCGCCACGCCGATACCGCCGGCCGCCCCTGGGCCCCGCTGGCGATCCGCTACGCCGACGACGCCGAGATCGAGACCACCCGCGGCTATTTCCCGTGGCACCTTTTCTGGGGCGCGTGGAAATGGACCGGCGACCGCCGCTACCTCGCGCCGCTCACCGACAGCGGCCTCGGCACCCTCGCCTCCGTGAGCGCCAACGCCCTCGACCTCCTCGATCTCCGCAAAGACTGGGGCGAGCGTCTCCTCGCCGGCGAAAAAGCCGCTCCCACCGAAACCCGCCGGGCCGATGGCCGCGCCCGCGCCCCCGGCGCCGGTTTCCGCTCCTCCGCGCTCGGCCACTTCACGTGGCAGCTCAACGGCGATAAATCACAGCTCGAAAAACTCTACGCCGCGCAGATCGAAGAATGCGCCCACCTCGAATACATCAACACCGAGGGCAGCCTCTGGATCGACCGCGTCGGCGTGCCCACCGCCGAGCTCCAACGCGCCCGCCTCGGCGGCGTCGCCATCATCCGCAACGCCCTCTACCCCGGCCACGTCGTGAGTTGGAAATTCACCGCGCCTGCCAACGACCAGAGCGTAGCCATCCTACTTCCCGACGCCACCCCCACCGCGTTCAAAGTCATCGCCTACAACCTCGAAACCACGCCAGA
>JANXLP010000403.1 GCA_025355125.1 Opitutaceae bacterium
CCGATGAAATCACGGCGTACACCAACCCGCAAACGCCTCCGTTATCAATGGATGCGATTGAAGGCGAGGCGGACTGATGCGCCGCGCGGTTGTACTTGGATCGCTCATGTCAAATGCGGCAAAAAGGAAATCGTGGATGAATTCGAATTGATGCGGAGTCGGAGAAATAACTCATGGGCCGCTGAAGGAAGGTTGAATCACCGCACGGTGTCTGTCGCCGAGGCGGAGGCAAGGGATCGGTTCGGGCTGGAAATCTGGGTTTAGCCGGGTCGATCAGCGGTTAAATTGGAGTGATCCCAACGCGTCTCGGGCCGCGCGCTGCGGTCGCGCGTCGCGCGAGTCCTGAACGGGCCGGATGGGGCGGACGGGTTGCGCTTTTTGGGAGCGAGCGCGAGCGTAGATTATGGTCAATCAAACCGATTCGGAGCGGCCGCGGGTGGTGGTGGCGGGGGCGAGTGGTTTTGTGGGCACGGCGGTGCGGGCGGCGTTGGCGTCGGATTTCCGGTTCCGGGCGCTGACGCGCAGCGCCATGGTGGCGGCGGCGGGGAGCGAGGATGCGGAAACGGAGTGGCGGAGTTGCGACCTGTATTCGCGGCCGGAGTTGGTGGAGGCGATGCGCGGGTGCCGCTTCGGGCTATATCTGGTGCATTCGATGGCGCCCTCGAGTCGGCTGGAGCAGGCGAATTTTGCCGATCTGGATTTGTTGCTGGCGGATAATTTCATCCGCGCCGCAGAGGAGGCGGGGTTGGAGCGGGTGATTTATCTGGGCGGGCTGCTGCCGGCCGGCGACGAGGAGGTGTCGGCGCACCTGGCGAGCCGGCGCGAGGTGGAGACGGTGCTGCGGAGCCGGTCGGTGCCGGTCACGGTGTTGCGGGCGGGGTTGATCTTCGGTGCGGGCGGATCGTCATGTCGGATGTTGGTGAACCTGGTGCGCCGGCTCCCGGTGATGGTGTTTCCGGCCTGGGCGGGCTCGCGCACGCAGTCGATCGACATCGCGGATGTGGCGCGGGCGGTGGGGCTGGGTTTGCGCGAGACGGAGTGGCTGGGCGGCACCTACGATCTGGGCGGGCACGAGCCGATGACGTATCGCGAGTTGATCGTGCGCACGGGGGAGTTGTTGGGCGCGAGGCCGCGCGGAGTGGAAGTGCCGGTGAATTTGTTTACGTTGTCGAAGCATTGGGTGGCGTGGTTCGGCGGGGTGCCGTCGGCGCTGGTCGGGCCGTTGCAGGAGAGTTTACGGCACGATTTGGAGGCAAAGGACAACGCGCTGCTGCGGCGGTTGCGGCCGGAGATGGTGACGTTGGCGGAGTCGCTGCGGCGAGCGGTGGATGAGGAGGGCCGGCCCCGGCCGCATCCGCGCAGCGGCTTGGTGCGGGCGGACCGGCGTCGAATGCGGGAGGAGCGCCGGGTGCGTTCGGTGCAGCGGATGCCCTTGCCGGCGGGGTGGGACGCCTCGGCGGTGGCGGAGGAGTATGGGCGCTGGTTGACGCGGAGCCTCGGCGGGCTGGTCAACGTGCAGCGGACGGAGGAAGGGGGGCTGCGTTTCGCCGGGCCGGGAGGGCGTGGGTGCTGGCTGGAGCTGACGCCGACGCCGTTCGCACGCGGGAGCCGGCAGCGTTGCGCGTTCTACATCTCGGGCGGCTGGCTGGCGCGTCCGGTGGAGCCACCGGGGCGTTTTGAGTTTCGATTGTTTCCGGAGAACGGGTGCCTACTCGCGTGCATCCATGGGTTTTCGCCGCGACTGCCGTGGTGGGTGTATGCGAGCACGCAGGCGTTGATCCATCTCGCGGTGATGCGCGCATTTGGCCGGCACCTCGCGCGGCGGGCGGCGGAAATGAAGTAGGGGCTCGTGAGCGTCGCGATCCTGCGGGTTGCGCGGGGGCCTTGTCGGCCCAAATGTAGCGGGCATGCCCGTTGCACACACGTCTGCCGCGATCACCCTTACGACGCTCGAAGGCGACCGGCGGACGGAGCGCGAAGATGTGGTCGCGGTCGAGGAGCCGCTGGAAATCCGCGTGGGCGGGCGGAGTGTGGCGGTGGTGATGCGGACGCCGGGGCATGATCGGGAGTTGGCGGCGGGGTTTTTGGTGACGGAGGGGATTTTGCGTTCGCGGGATGAGGTGCTGGATATGGTTTATTGCCGGACGCGGACGGAGGAGGGCGGCGTGGACGGAAACACGGGCAAGATGCCCGTGCCACTTTTGGATGAGGGGCCGCGGGAGAATGTGCTCGATGTGTTGCTCGCGCCGGGCGTCGCGGTGGATTGGGCGCGGCTTACGCGGAATGTGTTTACCTCGTCCAGCTGCGGGGTGTGCAGCAAGGCATCGATCGAGGCGGTGCGCGCGGTGTGTCCGGCGCTGGCGGAATCGCCGGCGGCGCGGCGAGCGGTGATCGCGGCGTTGCCGGAACAGTTGCGGGCGGCGCAGCCGGGGTTTGCGGCGACGGGTGGATTGCACGCGAGTGTGCTCGTGGATGCGGACGGTAAGGTGCGCGCGGTGAGGGAGGACGTGGGGCGGCACAACGCGCTGGATAAGGTGATCGGGCAGGCGTTTTTCGCGGAGGCGTTGCCACTCACCGGATGTGTGCTCGGGGTGAGCGGGCGGGTGTCGTTTGAGATCATGCAAAAGGCGCTGTTGGCGGGGATTCCGTGCGTGGCGGCGGTGTCGGCGCCGACAAGTGCGGCGGTGGAATTCGCGCGGGCGAGCGGGCAGACGCTGGTGGGCTTCGTGCGCGGGGCGCGGATGAACATTTACGCCGGCACTTTGGCCGGCTGAGCTGGTCGCACCGTTCCCCTTCCACGCATGAAACATTTTCTTTTTATCCTGCTCGGTCTCGCGCTCACGCTCGCCCTGCCGCTCGGCGCGGCGGAGAGCGAGACGCTCGCGAAGCGCACGTTGCGGCAGATCGAGGAGCGGCAGCGCACGTTGCTCGAAGACGCGGCCAAGCAGGGCGACAAGCTGGAGACGGAATCCTTCCGCGTGCAGTTGCAGGATATCTGTCATAGCTACGACCGGTTTTTGGCGGATAATCCCAACAACGCCGAGGCTTACGCGGCCTACGGCTATCTCCTGCGAAAGGTGGATATGCGCAAGCAGGCGGCGGCGATGCTGCTGAAGGCCAACCAACTCGACAGCGACATGCCGCTCGTGAAGAACCAGCTCGGCAACCTGCTCGCCGAGGATGGGCGGCCGATGGATGCGCTCCCGTATTTCATGGCGGCGATCAAGCTGATGCCGAAGGAACCGCTCTATCACTATCAAGTCGGCACGCTGCTGCATGAGGCGCGCGACGACTTCTTAAAGAGCGGCGAGTGGACGCGGCCGGCGCTGGATCAGGCGATGCACGGTGCGTTCAAGAGTGCGGCGGAACTGGCGCCGGACCGGTTCGAATTTGGCTACCGTTATGCGGAGTCGTTTTACGATCTGGCGGAGCCGCAATGGGACGAGGCGTTGAAGGTGTGGGCGGCGTTGGAGGAAAAAGCGGGCACGCCCATCGAGCGGCAGACGCTGCGCCTGCACGCGGCGAACATTCTCTTGAAGCAAGGGCACGCGGACCGGGCTGAGCTGTTGCTGGCCACGGTCACGGAGCCGGAACTGCAGGGTCAGAAGCAAAAGCTGATTGCGCCGTCGGCGGAGACTGAGAAAAAGTGATGGGATATGGATCTCGGCCTCACGCCTGAATTGCTCCGCTCCGGACTGCTGCTTTATGTGCTGCTGGTGGTAACGCTGTGTCTCCGCGCCTACGCGCAGGCGTGGATGGCCTACCGGTTGGGCGACCACACGGCGGCCGAGAGCGGGCGGCTCACGCTGAATCCGCTGCCGCACATGGATTTGATCGGCTCGGTGATCCTGCCGCTGATCTGCATTTTTTATCTCCAGCCGAGGATGACCAGCATCAGCTTCTTTCTCGCCTGGGCCAAACCGGTGCCGGTAAATCCGGCGAATTTCAAGAATCCGAACCGTGATTTCCTTTTCACCCAGCTCGCGAACCCAGCCATGAGCCTGACGCTGGCGCTGTTCGCGGCGATCACCGGCGGGCTGCTTTATCAGGTGGATCAGCGCTCGGCGGAGGTTTTCGTTTCGCTGATTTTCATCAACGCCAGTCTCATCGTGATCGACTGTCTGCCGATCCCGCCGCTGCCGGGCGCGATGGTGTTGCGCCAGTTCGGGGTGATCAGTGAGGAGACTTTTTGGCAGATTGCGCGTTGGAGCGGGCTGGTGCTGATCGTGGCGTTTCAGATTCCCATCGTGCGCGGGCTGCTGGGCATGCTGATCCAGATTTTGGCCTACCCGTTCATGATCGTGTTTCAGTTGATCGCGCGATGAGCGCCGCGCGTTCCCGCGCCGCGCGCGATCTTTTCGTCGGGTTCAAGCCGCAGGCGACGCTGGGCGACTGGTTGCGCGGAGTGGAAAAACTCTACGCGAAAGCCGGCGCCACGCTGGGCCAGGTGGCGGCGAGCGCGCACGACGAGGCGCTGTATCTGCTGTTGCGCACGCTGGAGCTGCCGCTCGATAGCGACGAAAGCGTGCTCAAGAAAAAACTCACGGCGGCGGAGCGCACGAAGGTCGAAACCGTGTTTCGGCGGCGGCTGGTCGAGCATGTGCCGGCGGGGTATCTCACGCACGAGGCGTGGCTGGGGGAGCATCGGTTTTATGTGGATGAACGCGTGATCATCCCGCGCTCGTATTTTCTGGAAATCATCCCGGAGCAACTCGACGGCTGGTTGCCGGACCCGAAGAAAGTGACGCACGTGGTCGATGTCTGCACGGGCTCGGGGTGCCTCGCGATTTTGTTGGCGAAGCATTTTCCGAAGGCGGCGGTGGACGCGGTGGATCTGTCGCCGGAGGCGTTGGAGGTGGCGGCGATCAATGTGAAGGCGCACCGGCTCGGTAAGCGCGTGACGCTGCACCGGAGCGACGTATTCGCCGCGGTGCCGGCCGTGAAATACGATGTGATTTTGAGCAACCCGCCCTATGAGCCGAGCGAGCACTGCGATGCGTTGCCGGCGGAGTTTAAGCGAGAGCCAAGGCTGGCGCTGGATGGCGGCGGCGACGGCCTCGATATCATTCGCAAGCTGCTCCGGCAGGCCCGCACGCGGCTGCAGCCGCACGGGATCGTGATGATCGAAGTGGGCGGATTGCGCGCGGTGATGGACCGCGAGTTCGCGGCGCTGGATTTGCACTGGCTGCACACGGGCGACGGTAGCGATTGCGTGTGTGTGGTGAATGCGGCGCGGTTGAAGAATTGGCGGGGATAGGAGCAAGGTTCCGTTTAGATCGCGAATTACGGGAATTGAAGATAGGCGGGCGACCGCCACGCGCTTTTGAGAGGTCGGGGCCGCGGTGACGCGGATGCCGACACGCGTGATGCCGGGGACTACGGGGTAATCGTTCGCGAGGTCTATATCGACGGAGTCTTTGGAATCTCTGTGCGTAAGCAGGACGTTAACCCGAGTTCCGCAGTTGGAGCAGGGAGTGAAAATAGTTTCAGAGGAGAGCGATTTTTGCCGAGGGGCAGTTTACGAGGGAAGTTGATTTTTTGGAGTGATGTAGTGCCGAACACCCCGTTGTGAACCGGCGGGTTT
>JANXLP010000408.1 GCA_025355125.1 Opitutaceae bacterium
ACGCATCGCCGAGCTCCTGCCCCACGCTTGGAAGCACGCGCGTGCGCTCGCCGCTGCCGCCGCCGCTACTGCGAGCGCGAACGCCACCGCGAACGTTCCGATCCTCGCCGTCGTTGTCTGATTCCATCCGCCAAGTTTAGCCGTTTTCTCCCGCCGCGTCCCCCTGTCAGAGTTGAACGCTTACGATCTACCTGCGCAACCGGTCGAAAAAGCCCCCGGCGATAACTAGACCGGGCGGGCGTTTTCAAGGGAGCTTACCCCCTCTTACCAATCTTACCGAGAGGCTGGCCGCGCTCTTCGCCACCCTCCAGCACCGCGCCTTCCGCGGGGAGTTGTGAGCGCAGGTGTTAAAAAAACGACCGCGTTTTTTTAACACCGCCGGGCTTGGTCGCTGCGTCATCAGCCGCACGGAAAGGAGCTTTACTGTCAGAAATAATACATCATATTTCTGACAGAATGAAGCAGCCTAGAAATCCTCAAACGCTTGAAAGTCAATTGTTGAGACGGATTCGAGCTACTAAGAGTGCTCCGGTGTTTTCGCCCGTGCAGTTTCTCGATCTGGGCACCCGGACCGGCGTGGATCAGGTGCTGTCGCGGCTCGTGAAGGCAGGGAAACTCGAACGGGCCGGGCGCGGCCTCTATTTCCTGCCGCGCAGCCATCCGTGGCTTGGCAAGCTCGGTGCGACCTCGGAACACGTGGCGCAGGCCATCGCCCGCCGCGACGGTCTGCGCATCCAGGAAGGCGGCGCCTCGGCCGCCAATGAGCTGCGGCTGACCGAGCAGGTGCCGGCGCGGATCATCTACGATACCGATGGCCCGACGCGGCGCGTGACGCTGGCCGACGGCAAGCGGGTGATCCATTTTAAGCACCGCTCCACCCGCCGCATGGCCCGGGCGGGCCGCGTGACGGGCACGTTGATCTCGGCGCTGGCGAACATCGGCAAAGCCCACATCACGGAAGCCCGGTTGCGCCATTTGCGCGAAGAACTGAAGCCCGAGCACAAGGCCGAGCTACAACAGGATCTGGCGTTGGCCCCGGCCTGGATGCATCGCTACCTGCGCTACATCACCGGCGAGGAGACGTCGTCATGAGCGCGTTTGCCCAGCTCGCTCCGAAAGAGAAGTGGGTGGCGTATTAGGAGGCGGCCTTGCGCAAAAATACGCTCCCCGCCATCGTGGAGAAAGATTTCTGGGTCTGCTGGCTGCTCGGGCGCATCTTCGCGACGCCGGACCTCGGGGCCCAGTGCGTGTTCAAAGGCGGCACCTCGCTCTCGAAAGTGTTTCAGGCCATCGACCGCTTCTCCGAAGATGTCGATCTCGGGCTGACCCCGGCCTCGCTCGGCTGGAGCGAGGCGGAGCTGGACGACGCGCCGAGCCCGACCCAACGGCGGAAGCGCATGGACGAACTGTTGGCGGACTGCGGGGAAGCCGTGCGGACGTGTTTCCAGCCGGAGTTGGAGGCGGCCGTGCGCGTGGTGCTGGGCCGACGCGGCGCGGCGGCCGACTGACTGGGCTACACCGACGATCATTCGGCGCACTCGCCGGTGTTGCGGTTTTACTATCCAAGCATCGTCCCGGCGGGCACGGGCTACATCGAACGCGCGGTGAAGATCGAGTTTGGCTCGCTCACCGATCAGCGGCCCACGGGTTCGCACCCGATCGCGCCGTTGCTCGCGGAGCTGGCGCCGGGGGCGTTTACGGATTTTCAAGCGGACGTGGTGGCGCTGGAGATCGAGCGCACGTTTTGGGAGAAGGCGACGATCCTGCACGCGGAATACCACCGCCCGGCGGAGCAGGCCTTGCGCGACCGCTACGCGCGGCACTACGCGGATTTCGCGGCACTGTGGCGGCACCCCGGCGGACAACGCGCGGCGACGCAGCTCGACCTACTCGCGCGGGTGCGCCTGCACAAAAGCCGCTATTTCGGTTCTTCGTGGGCACACTACGCGACCGCCGTGCCGGGCACCCTGCGCCTGCTCCCACCGGAAGCGAGATTCGCCGAACTGCGCCGCGACTACGCAGCGATGGAGCCGATGTTTCTGAGCCCGCCGCTGAAATTCGACGAAATGCTCGCCGTCCTCCGCGCCGCCGAGCACACCCTGAACCGGGCATGAGCAACTTCGCCTTCCTCCCCGCCGAGTGGCCCGCCTTGCACGCGGCCGCGACCCAGGCCGAAACCTACGCGTTGATGGATGCGCGCACCGCATGCTTCTACGCGCGGCGGGCGCTGGAGCTCGCAGTGAGCTGGCTCTACCAAAACGACGCCACGCTCAAGCTCCCCTATCAGGACAACCTCAGCGCGCTCATCCACGAGCCGACGTTCAAGACCACGGTGGGCGCGGCGGTATTCAACAAGACCGTGATCATCACGCGACTCGGCAATCAGGCCGTGCACAGTCACCGGCCGATCATGCAGTTCGACGCACTCACCGCGGTGCGCGAGCTGTTCCACGTCTCGTTCTGGCTCGCGCGCACCTATGCACGGGGCGCGAAACCGGCGGACGGGCTGGCGTTTCAACCCGATTTACTCCCGAAGACCGCACCGGTCGCGGTGCACACACAAGAGCAGTTGCTCAAACTCGCGGCCCAGCTCGCGGAAAAAGACACGAAGCTCTCCTCGTTGTTTGCCGACAAAGCGGCACTCAGCGCGCAGCTCGCCCAGGCGCGGGAAGACATCGCCACGATCAAGCGCCAGAACGCCGCCACGCCGGACCAGCACGACTACTCGGAGGCGGAGACGCGCGACGCGTTTATCGACCTCCTACTGAAGGAAGCCGGCTGGCCGCTCGCGGAGAAACGCGACCGCGAGTATGCCGTCACGGGCATGCCCAACCTGCCCGGCAAGGGCTACGTGGACTATGTGCTTTGGGGCGACGACGGCCTGCCGCTCGCGGTCGTCGAGGCGAAGCGCACGCGGAAGAGTGCCCAGATCGGCCAGCAGCAGGCGAAGCTGTATGCCGATTGCCTGGAAAAAGAGTTCGGGCGGCGTCCGGTGATCTTCTATTCTAACGGCTACGAGCACTGGCTGTGGGACGACGCGAACTACCCGCCGCGCGCAGTGCAGGGATTCTATAAAAAGGATGAACTGGAGCTGATGATCCGCCGGCGGCAGAGCCGGACCGCGTTGGCCCGGGCGCCCATCGACGAGAAGATCGCCGGCCGCTACTTTCAGGTGCGCAGCATCCGCCGCATCGGCGAGGCGTTTGAAAAAGATCACGACCGCAAAGTGCTGCTCGTGATGGCCACCGGCGCCGGCAAGACCCGCACCGTGATCGCGCTCTGCGATCTCCTCATGCGCTGCAATTGGGTGAAGCGCGTGCTCTTCCTCGCCGATCGCAAGGCGCTCGTGAATCAGGCTGTCGGCGCCTTCAAGAAACACCTGCCCAGTTCGTCGCCCGTCAATCTCGTCACGGAAAAAGCCACCGAGGGCCGCGTGATGGTTTCGACCTATCCGACGATGATGGGGCTGATCGAGGAAAGTGCCGACGGCCAGCGCCGCTTCGGTGTCGGGCACTTCGATCTCATCATCATCGATGAGGCGCACCGCTCGGTTTACCAAAAATACGGCGCGATCTTCCGCTACTTCGATTCCCTCCTCGTCGGCCTCACCGCCACGCCGCGCGATGAAATCGACCGCGATACCTACGGCCTCTTCGATCTGGAGAAAGGCGTGCCCACCGACGCCTACGAATTGAAGGACGCCGTGGCCGACGGATTTCTCGTGCCGGCGAAGGCGGTGTCGGTGCCATTAAAATTCCAACGCGAAGGCATCGCCTACGACGATCTCCCCGTGGAGGAAAAAGAAAAATGGGACGAGTTGGAATGGGACGAGGAAGGCGGCACGCCGCAGCGCGTGGAATCCGAGGCGGTGAACAAATGGCTCTTCAACGAGGATACCGTGGACAAGGTCCTCGCCCACCTCATGACGCGCGGCCAGAAAGTCGCGGGCGGCGACCGCCTTGGGAAGACCATCGTCTTCGCGAAAAACCAGAAGCACGCGGAGTTCATCGCGGAGCGTTTCGACGTGAACTATCCGCACTTGAAAGGCGCCTTCGCCCGGGTCGTGCACTGCGACCTGCCCTACGCCCAGTCGCTGATCGACGATTTTTCGGTCGGAACGAAGGCGCCGCACATCGCCCTCTCCGTGGACATGCTCGACACCGGCATCGACGTGCCCGAGGTGGTGAACCTGGTGTTCTTCAAGCTCGTGCGCTCGAAGACGAAATTCTGGCAGATGGTCGGGCGTGGCACCCGCCTGTGCCCCGACCTCTTCGCACCGGGCAAACCCAAGGAGTTTTTCACCATTTTCGACTACTGTCAGAACTTGGAGTTCTTCAGCCAAAATCCCGAAACAACTGAGGGCTCTCTCAGCGAATCGCTCGGAAAGCGCCTCTTCAAAACACGACTGGAAATCATCGGCGAACTGGACACACCCGAGCCGAACCGGCTCGGGGAAAGCGCGCCTGCCCTGATCGAACTCGGCCAAGAACTCCGCGCGCTGCTCCACACGGCCGTCGCCGCGATGAACGTTAATAATTTTGTCGTCCGCCCGCAGCGCCGGCTCGTGGAGCACTACGCGCGGGCCGACGCGTGGACCACCCTTGACGCCGAGACGCGGAGCACACTGGGGCGCGACGTAGCCGGCCTGCCCACCGAGCTGGACGCCGAGGATGAAGAGGCGAAACGCTTCGATCTCCTGCTCATGAATCTCCAGCTCGCGGTGCTGCGCTCCGAGCCCAGCTTCGAGCGTCTCAGCCGCCAGGTCGTCGCCATCGCCGGCCTCCTCGAAGAAAAAGCCGCCATCCCGATGGTGCGACTGCAGCTCGCACACATTCAAGTCATCCAGACTGACGATTGGTGGCGCGATATCACCGTCCCCATGCTGGAACAGACGCGCAAACGCCTCCGTTCGCTCGTGAAGTTGATCGACCGCCAACAGCGCAAACCGATCTACACCGACTTCGAAGACGTCTTGGGCGGCGAGACTGCGGTCGAACTCGCGGAGTTCACCACGGCCGACAGCTTCGAGAAATTCCGTGATAAGGCGCAGGTCTTCCTCCGCGAGCATCTGGATCAGCTCGCGATCCAAAAACTGCGCCTTAACCAACCGCTCACGGCGCTCGATTTGCAGGAACTGGAACGCGTGCTCGCCGACAGCGGCGTAGCCACACCCGAACACATCCGGCGCGCTAAAGCGGAGAACGAGAGCCTCGGTCTCTTCGTTCGCTCGCTGATCGGCCTGGACCGCGAAGCCGCCAAACAGGCTCTGGGCGCATTCACCGCTGGCAAAACTCTTGGCGCCAATCAGCTCGAGTTCGTGAATCTCATCGTCGATCACCTGACCGCCCACGGCGCGATGTCGCCGGCGCTGCTCTACGAATCGCCTTTCACAGATCTGAATCCCCAGGGGCCGGAAGGCGTTTTCAATTCTGCGCAGGTCGATGAATTGGTGGCGCTATTGTCTCTGGTCCGCACGCGGGCGGTGGCCTAAACGGCCGGATGGCACGGCGCGTCACATCGTGCCGTGCCCAAATTTCAAGTCGCCGCCGGTCGCGCGGTCGGTTCGACCTCCGGCTCAACCTCAGCCTCCGCCTTCTCCTCGGCCTTGGCTTTCGCCGATGTCGCGCCCGTGATGAGTTCGACCGCGCCGCCCGTGACTGCGTATTTCATCACGTCCGCCGGCGCGAGGTGCTCGATGGGGCGGATGTGTTCGCGTTTCACGAGATAGAGCTGGCCCGCCACGTTGTAGGCCTGCGGCACATAGACGGCCACGTATTTGACCCCGAGCTTGAAGCCACTGAGGTCCTCGTCGGTGAGAAAGCCCACCAGCCACACTTCCTCGGCGTGGACATTGACGAGCACCGCGTGGGTGAAACGGCGCTTGTTGCCGGCAAAAGCCTCCAGAAAATCGCGGGCCGACGTGTAGATGAAACTCACGCCCGGCGTCTGCTCCAACCAGATATTCACCTGCCCAAATATCCGCTTCGACGCGGGGAAAAAACTAATCCAGCCCACGCCGAAAATCAGCGAAAACACCAGCAGCGCGCCGAGCCCGGTGGATTCGATGTAGGGATTGAAAAGGCCGTCCACTTTGCGGAACAGCCAATAGACGATGCTGACCGTGAGCGTGACCGGCACCAGGACGACCAGCCCGCGCAGGAAATAGCGCAGGGCGCGGTTTTCGCGGCGGCGCCGGGCTGCGGGTGCGTCAGGGTGCGGTGAAGCGGACTGTGGGGATGATTTCATGGCCGGAAGCGACACTGACCACAAAAGCGCGGGTCAGTTCAGCCATCGACCCGCCCACCTAAGAATTGAGGAGCCCGGCTTTGACCGCGCCGCCCATTTTGTGCAGGCTGATCCTCCCATGACCGTCACCGATCAAGAAATCGACCTTGAGGCAGAACGCCTCCTGCGCTCGCTCATGCACGTCGAGTGCGACCCGCGCGGCAAAAAATGGAATTACGAGACCTGCCGCGAGATCGCGCCGCTCACCCTCGAGATCAACGCGCTCAAGAAGGAGAAAGACGCCGTCATCCTCACCCACTCCTACGTCGAGCCCGAGATCGTTTACGGTGTGGGCGACTTCAAGGGCGACTCCTACTTCCTCAGCCTCAAAGCCAAGGAATCCAAGGCCAAGGTCATCCTCTTCGCCGGCGTCGTCTTCATGGCGGAGACGGCAAAAATCCTCTCGCCCGAAGCCACCGTCATCGTCCCCGACCGCGGCTCCGGTTGCTCCCTAGCCGACTCCATCGACGGCGACGGCGTGCGGAAACTGAAGGCGCTCTACCCCGACGCCACCGTCGTCTGCTACATCAACAGCACCGCCGACGTGAAGGCCGAGAGCGACGTCTGCGTCACCTCCGGCAACGTTTACGACATCGTCTCCAACCTGCCGGCCCAGCGTATCCTCTTCGTGCCGGACCGTCTCATGGCCGAAAACGTCCGCAGCGAGCTCAAGCGCCGGGGCGTCGCCAAGGAAATCATCTCCTCCGACGGCACCTGCATGGTCCACGACGAGTTCACCGCCGCGCAGGTTCACGCCGCCCGCGCGCAATTCCCCGGCCTGAAAGTCGTCGCCCACCCCGAATGCACCGCCGAAGTCGCCGCGCTCGCTGATTTCGTCGGTAGCACCGGCGCGATGATGAAATATGTGAAGACGACGCCCGCGCCGTATTTCCTGATGCTCACCGAGTGCGGCCTCGTCGGGCGGCTCGAAGTCGAGTCACCCGAGAAAAACTTCATCGGTGGCTGCCGTCTCTGTCCCTACATGAAGTTGAACTCGCTGGAGAAAATCCGCGACGCCCTCCGCGCCCCGCGCCCCGACCAGATCGTCACGCTCGAAGAAGGCCTCCGCCTCCGCGCCGCCAAGTGCATCGACCGCATGTTCGAGCTCACGCCCGGCGATTGATCCTCTCATTTCACCGCCCCGCCCACTTGTAACCTATTAGGTTACAAACTGAATTTCTCTCCTGATAATATTTCCCATGCTCACTCCCCGCACCGCCCACCTGATCGACCTCGCGCTCGATGAAGACGCCGGCCTCGGCGACGTCACCAGCCGCGCGATCTTCCCGGTCAGTCACCGCTCGCGCGCCTTCATCGAGGCGCGTCAGGACCTCACGATCTGCGGCCTCGAAGTCGCCGCCGCCGTCTTCGCCCGCGTTGATCCCGCGCTCAAAGTAAAAATAACCGCCGCCGACGGCGACCGCGTGAAACCCGGCGCCAAAGTTCTCACCGTCACCGGCCCGACTGCCTCGCTGCTCACCGCCGAACGCACGGCGCTCAATTTCATCCAACGCCTCTCCGGCGTCGCCACGCTCTCGCGCAAATTCGCCGACGCCGTCGCCAGCACCACGACCCGCGTCGTCGATACCCGCAAGACCACTCCCGGCTGGCGCGCGCTCGAAAAATACGCAGTCCGCTGCGGTGGTTGCGTAAACCACCGCTCCTCGCTCGGCGAGCACGTCCTCATCAAAGACAACCACATCGCCGCCGCCGGCTCGCTCACCAAGGCCGTGAAACTCGCGCGCCTCGCCGCGCCTCACTCCGCGAAGATCGAAGTCGAAACCACCACGCTCGCCGAAGTAAAGGAAGCCGTCCGCGCCGGTGCCGAGGTCATCCTCCTCGATAACATGTCGCCCGCGCTCATCCGCAGCGCCGTCACGATCATCGCCGGCTCGGCCGTCGTGGAAGTTTCCGGCGGCGTGCGCTACGAAACCCTCCGCGACTACGCGTTACCCGGCGTCGATGTCATCAGCGTCGGCGCCCTCACGCACTCTGCCCCGGCCGCAGATTTGAGCCTGACCATTCTGCCAGTCGGTAAGCGTTAGCAGGCGTTCGGCGCGGGCTTGCGCTATAGCTATAGTGAGACACGTTTTCCGGTATGAGCGAAATAATCTTCGAAGTTCGTGAAGACGAAGCCGATGGCGGCTACGTCGCTACGGCACTCGGGCACGCCATTGCCACCCAGGGCGAAACGCTCGCCGAACTCCGTGAAATGGTGCGCGACGCCGTGCAGTGCCATTTTGGCGACGGAGTTGCGGGCGAACGGCCCAAAGTTATCCGTCTCCATTTTGTCCGCGACGAAGTCCTGGCGGTGTGAGAATTCCGCGACAGGTCTCAGGTGCGGAGGTGGCGAAGGCTTTGCGAGTGCCGGGCTATGACCGGGTGCGCCAGGATGGTTCGCATATTAGGCTCACTCCGGCAGTCAACGGCACCCATCATGTGACGATTCCCAATCACAAGCCGCTCAAGCTCGGCACTCTGCTCGGTGGAGTCCTAAAACCGGTCGCTGCCCATCATAACCTGACACTCGAAGAACTCCTCGCCAAAATTTCGCTCTGATGCGCACCCTTCGCACAGATTGTCTCGTCATTGGCTCCGGGCTCGCGGGCTCGGCGTATGCGTTGCAGGCCGCACAACATGGGCTCGCGGTGGAGTTGCTCTCGCTCGCGGCGCCGCTCATCGCCAACAGCGATTGGGCGCAGGGCGGGATCATCTACGACACGGCGGCCGCGACCGAAGTCGGTTCGCTGGCGCAGGACATCCAAGAGGCCAGCGACCACACGTCGAATCCGGCGGCAGTCGAGCAACTCGTGCGCGAGGGACCGATCGCGGTGAAGGAACTTTTAATCGACGATCTGCACGTGGGCTTCGACCGCGATGCGGCAGGCGAGCTCGAATTCACGCGCGAGGGCGGACACAGCGAGAAGCGCATCATCTTCGCCAAAGACGCCACCGGGCACGCCATCCTCGAGCGGGTGGCGCAGCGCGTGAATACCACGCCGCGGATCACGCGTCGCACGGGCTGGGTCGCCATTGACCTCCTCACCCTCTCGCACAATTCAGCCGACACTGCCGACAAATACGAGCCGCTCACCTGCTTCGGCGCCTATGTGCTCGACACGGTCACGGGTGAAACCGTCGCCATCGTCGCGAAGAAAACCATCCTTGCGACCGGCGGACTCGGGCAGATTTTCCTGCATTCGACCAACCAGCCCGGCAGCGTCGGCCACGGCGTCGCGATGGCGTATCGCGTGGGCGCGCGCCTGATCGACCTCGAATACGTCCAGTTTCACCCGACGGTCTTCGCGAAGAAGAACGCCCCGCGCTTCCTCGTGACCGAGGCTCTACGCGGTGAGGGCGGCGTGCTCATCAACGCCAAGGGCGAGCGCTTCATGGATGGCCTGCACCCGCGCGGCTCGCTCGCGCCGCGCGATGTCGTCGCGCGCGCGGTCAAGCAGGAGCTGGCCGCCAGCGGCGAGCCCTGCGTGTTTCTCGACCTCTCGGCGATGAAGTCGGAGTTCATCCGCGAGCGTTTTCCCAACATCTACGAGCGCTGTCTCGGCCACGGCGTGGACATTTCACGCGAGCCGATCCCAGTCGTGCCCGCCGCGCATTTCGCGTGTGGCGGCGTGCATGCCGATCTCCATGGGCGGACGAATATCCGCCACTTGAACGCCGTCGGTGAAACCGGCTGCACCGGTCTGCACGGCGCGAATCGGCTCGCGAGCACTTCTTTGCTCGAGTGTCTCACGAGCGCGAAATTCGCCGCGCTTGCGGATGTCGAAGAGATCGCGCGCCTCACGTTTCACCTGCCGGAACCGCGCGCGTGGGAAAGCCCGACGCGCGTCGCCGACCCCGTGCTGGTGCGACAGGATATTCAACAAATCCAGACGACGATGTGGAACTACGCGGGCGTCGTCCGCTCGCCGAAACGTCTCACGCGGGCGCGCCGCATTTTGCTCGAGCTGCGCGAGGAGATTCAAAGTTTCTATCGCGGCTGCGCGCTCACCCGCGAGTTGATCGAACTGCGCAACGCGATCCAGACCGCGCTCCTCGTCGTCCACGCCGCGACGCTCAATCCGCGCAGCAAAGGCTGCCACTATATCGCGCCGGACGCAGATTGAGGGGGGATTGGAGCAATGATCGAATGTGGGCGGGGTGCCCTCACCCGCATCGGCGCAGAGCAGGATGAGGGCACCCCGCTTACATTTGTCCGGCCTTATACCCACATTTTTTTGAGGTTTAGTCCTCTGGCTGGTGGGACCGCTTCTCCGCAAGCGGCCTGGGTTCCAGCGGGCGCCGCAGCCTGAAATCAGGCCGGCTCAGAGAACCGGCCCCACCTCGGAGTAGAACCATCAATAGGGGACACTGGGATTACTTCGCCGCTGGAGCCACGGTCGCGGGCGCAGCCGGTGCGACCGCAGCGACTGCCGCCACCGGCGCGGGCTCCCAGAAATAACGGCCGTTCTTCGATTGATCCCAGCGCACCCAGATCGCGGCGGCGGCGAGGACGATGAGCGCGGTGAGGAGGATCGCGTTGCGCTTTCCGCGGGCGGCTTCCTTGTCCTCGTAGGGATCTTCGAGCGAGCGTTTGGAACCGGGCGGAAGCACGGCGAGATCGGTGAGCGCACGGCCAAACGGGATGTTGATTTTTACGCGGCCGTTTACGGCCCAGCCGTTGCCTTCGAGGATGGGGCCGAGGGTGCGCTGGCGGAGTTTGAGCCAGGCGATGATCATCGACGGCGCGGAGATCACCAGCATGAGGCCGATCAGCACCAGCGGGTATTGCCAGATCTCCAACTTGAAGACGTAGCCGAGAATCAAGGTGATCGCGGTGATCGCGCCCGAGATGGCCACGCCGATGGCGGCGACCGCGCCGACGTCCACTTTTTTCGGTGGCTCGACGGGTTTGGCGGTGTCGGCGTTGGTGGTTTTTTCGGCGGCGGCGGCGAGCTTGCTCGACGAGGCGGCTTCGGCGGCGGCGGCACGCTTGGCCACCTGCTCCTCGATCATGCGGACGAATTTTTTATACGGCGACCAGAACGCCTGGCGGATGCTGATGGGGTTATCGACGATGCTGGTGATGACGGTGTCCCAATCGCGCCCCTGGCGGTCGTAGAAGAGGCCGTGGCGGCCGACGAAGAGGTAGTCGCTGTCGCCCTGGGTGAAGCAGGCGGCGATCGTCATGGGCGGGCTGCCGGCGCGCGTGCAGGCGCAGTAGGCGATGTAGGCTTTGCTCATCGCGGCGAGCGGATTGGCGCCATCGACACGGATGCAGAGTTCGGTGGAGCGGCTATCGAGGAAGAGCGTGCCGGCTTGGAAAATCGCCCAGCGATCAGGCGAATAGAAGTCGGCGAAGTTGACGAAATTGTGGAGCAGGCCGCGGAGATCGCGGTGGTAGCGGGCGAGGCGTTCGACATCGCTGATGGCCTTGAATTCGGGCGCGAGCACGGCATCGGCCGCGATCAACGCATCGAGCGCGGCGCGACCGGGTCCGCCGAGGATTTCCTTGGCGCGAGCGAGGCCGAGTTTTTCCACGGTGCCGCCGGCTTTGCCGCCGAGCCACGTCTCGTAGGCGGCGAATTTGGCGTTGAGCGCGGTCCACTCGGCGGCGGTGAGGGTGGTTTTATCGGCACCGTAAACGGGCGTGACGACGGCGGCGTGGAGCGTGGCGAGAGCGGCGACCCAGGCGGGGTTGACGCCGGCGAGCAACGGGAGCGGAGCATCGGCGGTGATGCGGGCGAGAGGAAAGCCGGCGACCTCGGCGGCGGTGATGGTGAGATCTTTGGCGGCGATGGCCAAATACTCGGTCTCGCTGCGGTTGAGGGCGGCGAGGGCGCGGGCGTCGAACGCGGCGAGGCGGGTGCGGGCGAAGAAATCTTCCGCCTTGGCGCGGACGGTTTTCAGGGCGGTGACGGCGGCATCGGTGGCGGAGCCGAGGATGGCGATGTCTTTGGCGGCGCTCTGCTCGACCCAGACGACGTAGGCGGTGAGTTCGGCGAAGAATTTCTCGATCTGCGCGGCGGTGACGCCAGTGCTGCCGGCGAGGTCGGCGGTGCCGCCGATGGTGGCGATGATTTCCTTGATGAGAATCTGCGTGGCCGGGTCTTTGGTGGCCGCGGGCGGGACGACGCCATCGCCATTAAGGGCGGAGGCGGCGAAGATCTTGGCGGTGTTGGCGGCATCCTCGACGGGAATGGCGGTGGCGTCTTTTCTACCGAGGTTCGCGAGAATCTGTTTGGCCGAGGCCACGAGGATTTTGCCCTCGGGGGTGGTGGCGTTGATGGCGGCAAGCGGGAGTGAGTCGGCGCCGGCGAGGAGGGCGGCGGGGTCATTGAGGCGAGCAGCGGCCCACTTGATGGCGGCGAGGAGCTCAGGGACCCGCACGCGGCCGTCGGCATCGGAGTCGATGAGGGCGAGGGTTTTCTCATCGAGCTCGAGACCTTTGACGGGACAACTGAGGGCGACCCAGAGTTTTTGGTCGAGCTGATCGAGTGCGAGCAGGTCGGCGCCGGTGGTGAGGGCGACTTGGTCGAGACCACCAGTGCGGAAAAAATTCCAAGGATGGGGCGAGGAGGGCATGGCAAAAAGTCGAGTGCAGCGAAACGCGTGGGGCAACTCCGCAAGCTCCGGGAAACACCCATTCATGACCGGGACGTCCAGCGGGACCGAAAATGATCGGTGTGCGGCCGGTATTTTATCGCGGCCGGTGTTTGGTCTGCTCGGGCGAACGCCCCCCGGGATAGCCCACCGTGGCCATCGACAAGACGGGCCCCATCTCCCATGCCAGCACATCCACCCGATGGATCTGCCGCAAAAAAGTCGCTCCGCCTCACACGATCATTCCCCGCGGCGATGGGGAACGCCGCTTTGGATTCACGCTTGGGTCTGGGCGGTCTGCGCCGCGCTGGTCCTCGGCTTGATCGCCGTGTCCGCCCGGCTCGACGGCCGGGACGTTTGGCGTGGCCGGATCGAGAGCGGCGAACTCCGGCAGCCGGGCTACGCCGAGCGAATTTATCGCGCGGATTTTTTCCGCACACGGGCGAATACGTGGTCGAATTTGGCGTTCGTCGTCGTGGGGTTTTACGCGATCGCCCACGGATGGGCCGACTTACGGCCGAAGCGGACGCAGGCTGAGGACGGCTTTGTCGTCACCCATCCGGTCATGAGCGTGCTGTTCGGAGTCTCCTGCTGCGGCCTCGGCGGCGGAAGCGGTCTTTACCATGCCTCGCTGACGCGTTGGGGCCAGCAGCTCGACGTGGCCTCGATGTATCCTCCGCTGCTGGTTTGTATCGCCATCAACGTCGGGCGGCGGAGCCGCGGGACCGGGCTCGGGGCAGGGGTTTCAGCGCATGCGCGCTCGTGGCTGCTGGCGAGCGCGGTGGTGGCCGTTAGTCTTCTGCTTTATCGCTACAAGTGGTCGATGTCCGCCGCCCTCGTGCTCACGACGCTGATTCTGACGGTCGGTGCTTGCGGGCTTTGGGATCTGATTTTCAAGCGTCGTGAGTTGCATTTCCGCTGGTTGGGTTGGGCCACGGGCGCGCTGGCTGTCGGAATTTTTTGCCGGCAACTCGACGTCGCGGGAAAATTCAGCGGGCCCGATGCGTGGCTACAAGGCCATGCCGTCTGGCATGTGCTGACCGCGCTTTCGCTCGCGTTCACCTACGTTTACTATCGCTCGGAGCGAGGAAGCTCCGACTTGGTCGCACGCTCGGCGCGCGGCTGAAGCATCGCCCCCTTTTTATATCGTCCGGGTCGGGCGGTGGCGCTACGCCATGGCGATGATTTTACCCCGATTCCTCCTCACCCTCCTCGTCGCCGGCCTGCTCGCTCCCCTCGCCCGCGCGCAGAATGCGCAAAAAACCTACACCCTCGGGATGATCGCCAAATCCTCGGGCAATCAATTCTTCGAGGCGGCCCGCGCCGGTGCCAACGACGCGGCGCGCGACCTAGGCAAGAAACACGGCATCACCATCAAGATCGACTGGCGCACGCCGAACGAAGAGGACGCGCAAAAGCAGGCCGACTTTATCGAGCAGCTCCTGCTCAACGGCGCGGACGGCATCATCATCAGTTGCTCCGACGTTAACAAACTGACCGACACGATCAACAAAGCCGTGTCTCAGGGCGTGCCGGTGGCGACGTTTTCAGGCGACGCGCCGGCGAGCAAACGGTTCGTCTCGATCGGCATCGACGACTTCGCAGCAGGCGCGGCGACGTTTGCGGCGCTCGCGAAGGAGCTGGGCGGCAAGGGCGTGGTCGCGGCCATCGATGGGAATCCCAACGCGGTGAATCTCCAGCAACGCGCGGCGGGTTTTCGCGCGGAGGCGAAGAAGTTTCCAGGGGTGCGCCTCGTGGATATTTTTTATCACAAAGAAACGCCGCAGGACGCCGTCGCGAAGATCGAGCAAGTGATGCAGGCGAATCCAGACATCACGGGCTGGGGTCTCTTGGGCGGCTGGCCACTTTTTACGGACAACGCACTAAAATGGCCGGCAGGCACGGTGAAGTGCGTGTCGATCGACGCGATGCCGCAGCAACTCGCCTACGTGCGCAGCGGCCACGTGCAGTTGCTGCTCGGCCAGGATGTTTACGGCTACGGTCGGATGGCGGTCGAGGTGCTGGTCGACAAATTGCGACTGAAGAAAAACCCTCCTCAAGCCATTGCGAACACGGAGCTCGTGGCGGTGAGCCGGGCCAACGTGGAAGCCTACGCGAAGAATTGGGAGACGTGGCTGCCGAAGTGATGCAGCCGGCTTCTCGCTTTGTTAAAACGATCTAACTTCATACATAGAAAACCGTGAAAACTACATATTCCGTCACGGAAGGTCAGGCGCTTTTTCCGCGCATCATCAAACAGGCCGAGGGCGAGTTGGTGACCATCCAGCGCCACGGGACGGTGGCCGCCTTCGTAGTCGGACGCGCGCGAATGGAGGCCATCGCCGCGACGATGGAGTTGCTCGCGAACGACGATTTCCGCGCCACGCTCAAAAAATACCGGGCCGGCAAACTCAAGATGAAGCCTCTCGCGCCGGCTGATGTATAATACCCACGTCTGGTGATTTCTGGACGATAGCGAACCACCACTCGCTCGCGCTCGCAGCTACGATAAGTCAAAAACTCAACTGACGTGGGTATAAAGTCCGTATCTCCGAACCAGTGGAGGGTTTTTTGGAGAGCATGGCACCACGCCGAAGCTCCGCCTGCGCGCGACCCTCGCCAAACTGGCGAACGAAAAGGGCGACATTCTCGCGCTCGAAAACGAACTGGTGGGCTTCTCGCGCCTGAAGGTGGGTCGCTATCGCGTGGTGTTCCGCTAAGTCGAGCCCCATACCATCGACTGCGTTTTCGTTGAAGAACGGAAACTTGTTTATGAAATCTTCGCCGCCTTGCTCAGTGAGAAGATGGAGTCGCGCTGAGGTTTGCTCGCCGAACGCACGGGGACGGTGCGGGCTTGAAAGCCTGAGCCATCGAAGCCCTCCGAGCCCGCGGGATCGCTACAAGCCACCGGGCAAGTCCATCGGCCCGCGCGATCGCTCCGCGCAACGGCGCTCGACGTGAGCACGCCAGCGGAGCGCCGGTGATCAAGGACGGGCCGCCGGGCCGAAGTCTTCGAGGTAGTGGGCGATGAGCGTGGGGAGATCGGGTGGCGGAGGGAGACCCAACGCGAGGGCTCGCGCGGCATCGAGACGGACGGGCCAGTTACTCACGATGCCTTGGATGCGGGCGTCGGGGGCGTCGAGGACGGGGCCGAGGGTCAGACCGCGGGCGGCGGCTACTTCGCGCAAAGCGGCGGCGGCGAGGTTGGGCGTGACGGTGTGCGCGGGGAGGACGTAGGCGCGGTCGTCGCCGAGGGCGGCGGGAGACGCGTCGTGGAGGGCGATGAGCGAGTCGATCACTGTGCGGTAACCGGTCATGGGGTGGCCTTGGTCGCGGCGCACGGGGAGCGCGCAGGGTTGGCCGTTGAGCGGCTCGCGGAACATGCCGCTGGCCCAGCTCGAGGCGGCGGCGTTGGGCTGGCCGGGGCGGATGATGACGGTGGGGAGGCGCGCGGTGCGGCCGTCGAAGTGGCCTTTGCGCGAGTGGTCGTTGAGGAGGAGTTCGCAGATGGCCTTGGTCATGCCGTAGGTGGTGCGCGGCGTGAGCTTGGTGGTGTCGGAATTCACGGGCGCAACGGCTTCGCCGCTGTAGCACGCGATGCTGCTGGCGAAGACCACGCGGGCGCGGGTGCCCGTGGCGGCCGAGACGGCGCGGGCGGCCTCGAAGACATGACGGCCGCCGTCGAGGTTGACGCGGAGGGCGTCGTCGAAGCGTTCCTCACACTCGCCGCTGACCATCGAGGCGAGGTGGAAGATCGAGGCCACGGGCGTCACGGGGACCGCGAGGCCGGCGGCGGAGAAAACGGTGGCGCGGTCGGAGATGTCGCCGATGACCTGTGTGACACGAATCGTGGCGTGGACGGGCGCGGGGCGGGCGAAGACGGCGTCGAGGAGGACGATTTCGCGGAGGGCCTCGGGGTTGCCCGAGGGGCCGACGAGCGTGCCGCGGGCGAGGAGTTTTTGCGCGAGTTGCGATCCGAGAAAGCCGCCGCCGCCGGTGATGAGGATTTTCATGGGGTAAAAACGAAACGAGGGAATCGGGGTTTACACGGTGCGCGGGGCGCAGTGCAGTGCGGCTCGACCATGAAAACCTCACTTTCGGGACACAAGATCGGGTTCGTCGGGCTGGGAAACATAGGGGCGCCGATGGCGCGGCATCTCCACGAAGCGGGCGCGACGGTGGTGGTGTGGAACCGCAGCGCGGCGGCGGCGGATGCGGCCGTGGCGCAGGGGATGCGACGCGCGGCGACGCTGCCGGAGCTGGCGCGGGAAATCAGCGACGGCATGATTTGTCTGAACCTCACCACGACGGAGGTGGTGGAGCAGGTCGTGTTCGGCGTGGGCGGCTTGAGCGAGGGGTTGGGCGCGGGGGCGTTGATGGTGGATTTCGGGACGACGGGGGTGGCGGAGACGCGGCGGTTCGCGGAGAAAATTTCGTGGGTGGATGCTCCGGTGTCGGGCGGGCAAGTCGGTGCGGAGGCGGCGACGCTCACGATCATGGCGGGCGGGACGGAGGCGGCGTTTGCTCGGGCGCGGCCGATTTTGGAAACGGTCGGCCAGCGCGTGACCCACCTCGGCGCGAGCGGAGCGGGGCAGGTCACGAAGCTCGCGAACCAGTTGATCGTCGCGCAAACGATCGACGCGGTGGCGCAGGCGTTGCGGTTGGCGGAGCTGGCGGGCGTGGACCCGGCGCTGGTGCGCGAGGCGCTGATGGGCGGGTTTGCGCAGAGCCGAATCCTGGAGTTGCACGGCGACCGGATGGTGCGGCGCGATTTTAAGGCAGGCGGACGCGCGGTGTTGCAGCTAAAGGACGTGAGGCTGATCTGCGCGCTGGCGGAAACGGTGGGTCTGGAATCGGCGACGTTGCGGAACTGCCGGGCGCAGTGGGAAACATTTGTGCACGAAAAAGGCGGCGGGGAGCTGGATCACTCGGGGTTGTTCAAGCTGTATGAATGAGCGGGAGGCTAGCAGCCTGTCGGACTTAGGCCGTTCAAGGCGTTTGTAGCTCGATATTTGATCTTTTTGAAAAATATTTTCGCGAATATCGCACGGTGGATGCCTTAAATTTCTAAGTCCGACAGCCTGCTAGGCGTGCATAACCTGGCCGCCGTCGATGTTGAGGGTTTGGCCGGTGATGTTTTGCGCATGCGGCGAGGCGAGGTAGGTGGCCATGGCGGCGAATTCGGGCGCGGTTTGCCAGCGACCGAGCGGGGAAATTTTGCGGATTTTTTCCGCAGCCCACTCGGCGTAGGGCTGGCGATCGGACGGCGGGAGGTTGGCTTGGCCGGCGGCCCAGACGGATTCGTTGAGGGCGGTCTGCACCATGCCGGGTGAGAGGGCGTTGACGCGGATGTTGTGCGGGGCGAAGTCCTTCGCGGCGCACTGCATAAAATTGATCAGGCCGGCCTTGGCGGCGCTGTAGGGCGGATCGGTCTGCGAACCGATCTGGCCGGCGACGGAGGTGAAGACGAGGAGTGAGCCAGCGCCGCGGGCGAGGAGACCGGGGGCGAAGGCGTGGGCAACGTTGACGGCGCCGATGAGGTCGAGCTCGAGCACGCGGGCCCAGTCGGAGGGAGCGAGATTCCAGAACGGGAAACCGAATTTGCCGGAGCCGACGCCGACGGTGAAGACGACGTGATCAATGGTCGGGAAGGTGGCGGCGAAGGCTTGGAGCGCGGGGTAGGACGTGACGTCGCCGAGGGTCGTCTGGAAGGGGGCGGGCGTGGCGGGGGACGCTCGGTCGAAGCCGCGGACGGCGCAATCTTCGGCGACGAAAGCTTCGGCGACGGCGCGGCCTATACCCTGAGAGGAGCCGATGACGGCGACGTTCTGGCCGGTGAGGTGGAGCTGCATCGCCAACCAGCTAGACGGTCGCCGGCTACTTCGTAAAGAGTGCGCGGTGGATCGGCGCCGGGTAGGGTTCATCACCCTTCGCGACCACCCAAAGAATGCGGTTTAACTCGTCCTCGGGCGCGCGATCAAACTCCGTGAAATCCATCGCCGAGGACTGCTGCCAGAAAACCGAGCGCTTCGTGTTTTTCTCCATGAGATCTACTTGGGCAGGGCGCACCGCGTAGGGCGTCAGCACCGCTTCCCGTTGAAAGGCGTTGAACATGGGCGTGGCGCCGGCGTCGTATTGCGTGAGCGGCGGAAGGCCGAGGATGAGCTCCATCGTGCGGAGCATGCTGGCGGTGGTATAAAGCGTGGAATCGACGTAGCCGCGTTTCGCGTAGGGGCTGATGACAAAACCCGTGGTGCGGTGGGCATCGACGTGGTCGGGGCCGTTCTGCGTGTCGTCTTCGATCACGAAGATCGCCATCTCGGGCCAAAATTTGCTGCGGGTGGCGGCGGCGACGATTTTGGCGAGGCCCAGGTCGTTGCTGGCGACGGCGGCGTTGGGCGTGAAAGCACCGGGGGTGGTGCCGCTGGTGTGGTTTTCGCCGAGCGCCATGATGGTGAAGCGCGGGAGGACGCCGGTTTTTTCGGCGGCGTGGAGGTCGTCGATCCAGAAATCAACTTTATCCATATCGCGCATCTGGCGGCGATTGCCCCATTGGCCTCGGTTGGCGGAGGGGACACGTTGGGCGCCTTCGCCGTAGTTTTTGTAGGAAACGCCGTGGCGGCGGCAGAGGTCCCAGAGGTAGCCGTTGGCGGGCGTTTCCATCTCCTCGTTGCCGGGGAGTTTGCCGTGTTTCGAGTAGCTGATGATCCAGGAGCGCTGGTTGAAATCGGTGGCCATCGCGGCGTCGCACCAACTGTGTCCGTCGACGCTGACTTCGCTGTTGGAGTAGAGATTGTCGAAGAGCACGTAGTCGCGGGCGAGTTGGTGATGGTTAGGCGTGATCTTTTCACCGTAGATCGTGAGGCGCGGGTCGCCATTGCCGAGGGGTTTACCGGCGGCGTCTTTCAAGTCTCCGAGGACTTGGTCGTAGGTGCGGTTCTCCTTAATGATATAGAGGACGTATTTGATCGGACACGGATCGCCGACTTTGGCAGGGATAACGCTCTGACTTGGGATCGGTGCGCGCGTGAGCCACTCGGGGGTGAAAGGAGAATTTCTCCGGACTTGCGCGGTGTAGGCGACCATCTGCGCAGCGTCGGGACGCGGGATGGCCGAGATGGAGCCCTCGAAGGTGCGCGCGATGTAATCGAAGGGAGGAGATCGGTTGGGGGAACGCGGGTCTGAGGTGGTGGCAGGAAAATTCGCACGGGACTGAAGGCCTTTGCCGTTGGCGACGAAGAGGGTCTGGTTATCCGGACTGACGGCGACGGCGGTGGGATACCAGCCGACGGGAATGAAACCGTTGACGAGTGAAATGAAGTCACCGCGCTCGCGCGCTTCCTCGGTGAGGCGGTTGGAGATATCAACCAACATGACGTTGTTGTTGTCGGCGTTGGCCACGAAGAGGGTATTGCCGTCAGGCGAAACGGCGAGGGCATCGGGCGTGCTGCCTTCGAGCGACTGCGGGTAGAGCGAGGTAGAGATGACCTCGCGCGTGCCCTCCCAAAGGCGACGGGCGGGGCTGGCGGCCTGACCCTCGGCCTCAAGTTTGCCGGTGTTGATGACGTGCACGGTGTTGTCACCCGAACAGGCGACGAAGAGCCGCCCGTCGGGCGCGAGGGCGAGGTCGTTGGGCCGGAGGCCGACGGTGAGGTCGCGCACGCGGCGGTTTTTCGCGAGGTCGATGATCGTCACCGAGCGGCTGCCCCAATTCGTGACGTAGAGGTGTTTGCGGTCGGCACCGACGAGGCAGGAGTGCGGATGCTGGCCCGTGGGGATGGTGGCTTCGCGGACAAGCGTGTCTGGATGAAGAACCCAGATTTCGTGGTTGGCTTCGTTACAGACGTAGATGCGGCCGGTGGAAGGATGAATCGCGAGACCGGCGAGGAAAACCGGGCCGGAATCGGTGACGGACGGAACGGCGCCGGCAACGGAAGCGGGAGCGACCGAGGTCGCAGGCGTAGCCTTGCCGTCCGCGTAGTCGAAGACGTGAACGAGGCCGGTGTCGCCGCCGGAAACAAAAATGCGGCGACCATCGTGCGAGAAGACAAGGCCGTTGAAAGACTCCTTGAGCGGGAGGAACTGGGTAACTTTTTGCGTGGCGAGGTCGTAGAGAGTGAGGCCGGTGTCACTGAAGCCGCCGCTGACGGCGACGAGCCGTTTTTTGTCGGGCGAGATGACCATCTTCAGCGCCATGTCGCTGATGCGGGTGTGGGTGCCGGCGGGCGTGACGCCCACGGTATTCCGGTTTGAGCTCAAGATAGAGCGCGGGGTGAACGCAGGAAGCGCAGGGCGGCGGCGGGGAGGGAGGCGTAGTGCTGGGTGCGGGCGGAGAGGTTGAGGGAGCCGTCGCGCAGGAGCGCGCCGAGCAGGG